>CAZYDB010000074.1:5181-16227 GCA_964645995.1 uncultured Roseivirgaceae bacterium | reverse complement strand
TATATCTTAAAATTACGCCGAACAACAAAAATTTATGAATAGGTAGGCTAAAAAAATGAAGGGGAAAAAAGTGCCACGCTCGACCAACAGCCCGGACGCTGAAGACATACCTGCCGCAATCTTTCCAAAAGCCGGTACGTTTTGACCCTGCTGGCGGCCGGCAGGCTTTCGACTTGGATCTTCGAGCGCTTAGTGGATGAGGGAGAACATCCGGCGCCAGCGTACTTTACTGAAAAAACTCTCCGTATTATCGATCGATAACCAGATGAAAAGAGCCTTGCCGACAACATGATCTTCCGGAACAAAACCCCAGAACCGGGAATCCTCGGAATTATGACGGTTATCGCCCATCATGAAATAATAATTCTGTTTAAAAGTGTAAGAATTCAGTTCCTTCCCATCGATGATGAGCTTTTCATCTTCAATTTCAACCGAATCGTGGCCTTCATAATAGCGGATAACCTCTCCATATTTGATCAGTGCCTCCCTGGTGACGGCAATGTACTGGCCTTTTACCGGCACTGCCAATGGGCCGTAGAAGTCTTCATTCCACTCAAATACCGAGGCATCGGGATAGATCCTGGGATTGGGCTGTTCTTCCGGCATACTCATAATGGCGATATCCCTGATGAAACTTAGTTCCTTCAGGGCTTCGGATGTTTCCGGTGTGGTCATCACCATATATCCGCCCTGAACCCTGGTATATTCCGATATATCATATTTTCTGAAGACCCTTTCATTGATAAACTCATCCGTGATTACATAATAACGGAACTGCATTTTGGGAGGATTATCCAGTTTTTGTCCATTGATAAACACCTGGGTATCTATGACCTCGATCGTATCTCCCGGAGTGCCTATGCATCTTTTGATATAGTTTGTTTTCAGGTCGACAGGATGTTCAAATTCAGGAGGGTAGTTAAACACGACTACATCGTTCTTCTTGATACGGGAGAAGCCGGGAAGCCTGTACTGCGGTAGTTGGATCCAGTCAACATAGGAAGGGATTGTTGTTCCCCAGATGGTCTGGTGGGTAAGAGGAAGCTGTAGCGGTGTTTTGGGCGTCCTGGCGCCATAGTGCATCTTGCTTACGAACAGGAAATCCCCTACCAGGAGCGATTTCTCCATGGATGGCGTAGGAATAGTGAATGCTTCAAGAAAAAGCCAACGGATAATGGTTGCGGCTATTACGGCAAAAACAATGGCATCCACCCATTCTCTAACAACCGATTTATTTTGAACGGGCTTTTCTTCCGTTTCTTCTTCTTTGCTTTTCCTGGCAAATGTAAATTTCATGGTTTCTCCGGATAATTAATTGCGTGGCAAAAATAATGTATTGTAACTAATCGTCAGTTATATTTCAAGAAAATCATCCATGGTAAGTAATCCCGACCTGTTACTGATCCATTCGGCCACCATCACGGCGCCTAAAGCAAACCCTTTGCGGGTAAGGGCCTCATGTTTGATCTCTATCTCATCCATTTCAGAAGTATAACGTATGATATGCGTCCCAGGCACTTTTCCTTCCCTTTTACTGAGGATGCCGATCTCCTCTTTCTTTCCCTGAAGCCCTTCTATCCAGGCCGTATATTGGTCATTTTCACTGATAATACCCTCGGTAAGGGTGATTGCCGTACCGCTGGGGGCATCTTTTTTTTCGGTATGGTGTATTTCCGTCATTTCAATGCCATACTGGCCGTGACCTTTCATCAATCCTGCCAGGTACCGGTTAAGTTTAAAAAAGAGGTTTACACCGATACTGAAATTTGAAGCATAGAAAAAGGTCCCCTTCTTTTCTTTACACAATTTTTCAATATCTTTTCTTTTATCCAGCCATCCTGTAGTACCTGAAACCACCCGGATCCCTTTCATGAGGCAGTGACTTATGTTGTCGTATGCTGCATCAGGCTGACTGAATTCAATGGCGGCATCGATCATTTCCGGACTGAGCTTATCGAGTATTTCCCTGTTATCGACATCGATTTTTTCAATGATGGTATGGCCTCTGTCAAGGGCGATTTCCTCAATCGCTTTACCCATTTTGCCATATCCCAGTAAGAGTAAATTCATAGGTTTTAATTAAAGTGAAGACTCAATTTCATCCCATATGGTACATCAGTCATATAAATGCCCGGTTGGATGCCCGGTCCTATCCTGATCGCCAGTTCGTCAGATATGTCAAACTCCATCAGGTGAGCGTCAACATGGGCATCGACCATCTGTAACAGATATAATCCCCCCATAAGGATCATCAGCAGATCCCTGTTGCGGCGATAGTAGTCAACACCGCGCTGGAGGTTATCTTCGTTGATATTGATCGCCTGTGGACTGGACCACAGTGCTTCGGGAAATGATCTTTTTTCAAGTAGCGCGTTCCGGTACTGCTGGTATTTTTTATTGTTGTAGTCAATGAAATAACCCATTGCCGCGGCTCCTCCATATAATATCGGCAACTTCCAGTATTTTTTATTTTTTATTTGTCCGAGGCCGGGCAGGATGGCCGCATAAAAAGTGATTTTCATCGGCCGGTTTTCTTCCAGCCCTTCAATATGGATGGAATCGATCTCCTGTTCCAGCAGGCCTGAGTCCATCCCGGGTTGCAGCAGCAGTGTTGAATCAGGTTGCGGATCTTCCTGGGCCAGGCCTTCTGCAATGGCAATTAACAGTAGGATAAGGGAAAGCGCGAAAAGCCTTGAAAACATTATAACCGTATTTCTAATATTTCAATGATCCGGTTAAGATCTTCATTGGAAAAGTAGGGTATCTTGATCTCACCCTTTTGATCTCCTTTTGTAGCGATATCAATTTTTGTACCAAAATGGGAAGAAAGCGCTGTTTTCAGTTGCTGCATTTCAGTACTTAACGGGTTTTTATCCGCAGCTCCTTTTTTTTGCTCAAAGCCCTGGCTTAATTTTCTGACGATCTCTTCGACTTTTCTGACGGACAGGTCTTCTTTGACGATCTTATGATAGATGCTCAGTTGTAATTCTATATTATCAACATTGATAAGGGCCCGGGCATGGCCCATGGATATTTTATTATCCCGGATACCGGCCTGGATATCCGGAGGTAATTTCAGGAGCCTCAGATAATTGTTTACGGTAGCTCTTTTCTTTCCCACCCGGTCGCCCAGTTCTTCCTGTTTGAGTTCACATTCACTGATCAACCGCTGATAACTGAGTGCTATTTCTATGGCATTCAGATTCTCACGTTGGATATTTTCAATCAAAGCCATCTCCAGCATCTGCTGGTCGTTAGCCTCCCTGACATAAGCGGGGATGGTTTCCATTTTGGCGATCTTACAGGCCATCAGTCTCCTTTCACCTGATATCAACTGATATTCCCTGTCGTTCATTTTTCTTACCGTGACCGGCTGGATGATGCCCTGGGTAAGTATTGATTCAGCCAATTCCTGAAGAGCTTCCTGGTCAAAAGCCGACCGTGGCTGGAAAGGGTTTGATTTGATAAGCGCTACCGGGATCTCATTGATGATACTCAAGGGTGCTGAGTCAGAAGCCAGTTTCGGTCTCGCTTCATAAGGAGAATCATCCAACAGGGCACTTAAGCCGCGGCCCAGCACTTTTTTCTTTGAAGGCTTTTTCTTTTCCATACGCACGCGGAATATTAAGACATCCCGTTTTTATTCAATATTTCCCGGCAAAGGTTAAGATAGCTTACGGCACCCTTGCTTTCCGCATCATAATATAGGGCAGGCTTTCCATAACTGGGCGCCTCGCTCAACCTGATATTTCGTGGAATGATGGTATCGAAGACCATCTGTTTGAAATGAGTGGTTACTTCCTCCACTACCTGGTTGGAAAGGTTGAGCCTGACATCATACATCGTAAGTAAAATACCTTCTATCTCAAGATCAGTATTCAGCCTCGTCTGGATGATCTTTATGGTATTCAGCAATTTCCCTAATCCCTCCAATGCGAAGTATTCACATTGTACGGGTATTAATACAGAGTTGGCAGCCACAAGTGAGTTGATAGTGATCAATCCGAGCGATGGTGAACAGTCAATGATAATAAAATCAAAGTCATCCCTTATCGGATCGATGGCAACTTTCATTTTTTCTTCCCGGTGATCTATATTTACCATTTCCACCTCAGCACCGACGAGGTCTATATGGGATGGGAGTACATGCAGGTAATCGATGTCGGTTTCAATAATCGCTTCTTTTGTATCAACTTCACCAAGCATGCATTCATAAATGCTTTTATCAATTTCTTTGGGATTGATGCCGAGACCGGAAGTGGAATTGGCTTGTGGATCCGCATCCACTATTAATGTTTTATATTCCAAGGCAGCAAAACTGGCAGACAAATTTATTGCGGTAGTGGTTTTCCCAACACCTCCTTTTTGATTTGCAATAGAAATAACTTTACCCATGAATTGTTTTTCTTTTTTCCGGTAAAAAATTTAATTCTTGTAGTTCCTGATTTTCTGGATACAAATATATGTTTTTAGATGACAAAATATTGCGAATTACCTTTTGCCATCTGTTAATCTTTCTGATCATGATGTTAATTAAAGCACAATCAGTTCCCCGGAGATGCTGTAATATATAAAATTAAATTATTTTTTCTTTCTTTTTTTTGTTTCCTCTCCCGCCTTCATGGCTTCTTCAAGTTTCATCTGGAATTTGGATTTTTTCTTCGTAGCGCTTTTTTTCCTGTTTTCATCAAGGATAGCCTTGATTTTTTCATCATCAACAAATTTTCTGATCAGTGCCTGCTGACCGAAAGTGACAATGTTTGAAACGAAGTAATAAAAACTCAGGGCTGCAGGAAAACTGTTCAAAACGAACATGAAGACTACCGGCATAAAATATTGCATAGATTTCATGGGGCCCTGCACGGTAGTCACCTGGTTATTGGACCAGGTATATAAAATGGTAGAGGCTGTCATTAACAGGGTAAACAAGCTGACATGGTCGCCATAAGCGGGTATTGAAAAGGGAAGGCTCATGATTGAGTCAAAGGTGGATAAATCATCAGCCCACAGGAAAGATTCCTGTCTTAATTCTATTGAATTGGGGAAGAAATAAAACATGGAAAAAAGGATCGGCATCTGTAATAATATCGGAATACAGCCACTCAGCGGATTAACACCCACCTGCTGGTAAAGTTTCATCTGTTCAGACTGTACCTTTTGCATATCTCCTTCAAGTCTTTCTTTAATGGCATCCAGCTCAGGTTTCAACACCTTGGTTTTAGCCATTGAGATATAGGACTTATAGGTTAGGGGGAACAGTAGGATCTTGATAAAAACGACCAGCAGAATGATGATGAGGCCGTAATTGGACAGAAAACGTTCCAGGAACTGGAAGGTAGGGATAATTAGAAATTTGTTTACCCAGTTCACCGGGGTCCAGCCAAGATATATGTTTCTGGCAAAACCTTCTTCTACCTTCTTTAAAATCTGGTAGTTATTGGGGCCATAATAATAGTGATAGCCCTTTTCAAAATCATCCACCGGTATTTCAGAGCGAATCAAACAGGATTTTACGGTAGCCGGATTCGGCTGGTTCGGGTCCAGCGACACATAAGCGCTCCTGAAAGCTTCATTGCCGATTATTGCTGAGGTAAAGAATTTCTGCTTGAAGGACATCCATTTGACAGGTTCACTGATCACCTCTTCTTCAAAATCAGTAGACGTCTCACTCAAGTCATCGAAATCGCCTGCTTCTGTGTAATAATTGATTGTAGCCTTCATCTGGCTGGTCTTCATATCCTTTTCGAATTTCTTGAGGTTATTCCTCCAGCTGAAAAGTAGCGTGTTTTGTACCATTTCATCCCGGATATCCCGCAAGGATATATCCTGGATGAGTGTATAGCCTTCACCGGGTATGCGGTAATTTTTAATCACTTTATCGCCATTACTCAGGGAAGCTGTGAAAGTTAGCCTGACGGTGTCATCGCCGGAAACGCTATTATTTGTATAATCAACTGAATAAAAGATACGGTTAAGGTCGACAGTCCCATAGTTGGTATTGATCTCCTCCGTGACCGTACTTGAATTTTCATCGACCAGTATCAGGGGTTGCTTGTCATAGGTGGTGAAATTCTTCAGGAGTACTTTTTTAACAGATCCCCCTCTTGTTGAAAAGGTATATCTGACCACATCATTTTCAATATCGATTTCTTTTTCCTCCCCATTCAATAAAATACTGAAGGGCCCGAGTTGTCCGGTTGGGGCAGCACCTGTTTCTTTCGGAACATCGGCCCTTAAGGGTTCTTCCTTGATCGTGCTGTCCTGAGCCGAGAGTACAGGTTCATTTTGAATGATCTCTACAGGTTCTTCGGGTTCTACCGGTTGGGATGTGGGGGCAAAGAAATAATAATAGGCAAATAATAACAGGGATATGAGTATCAGTCCTGTTACTTGATTTCTATCCATTTCAGGTGTTTATTAACTTTCTGTTTTCGACTTTATTTTTTTTGTGCTCTAACGAAGCAGCTACAAAATTAACAAATAATGGGTGAGGATTTAATACTGTGCTCTTTAATTCTGGATGAAACTGTGTTCCGATAAACCAGGGATGGTCTTTTAATTCTATGATCTCTACAAGATCCGACGCCGGGTTGACACCCGAAAACACCATTCCGTTTTCCCTAAACAGATCCAGATACTGGTTATTGTATTCGTAGCGATGCCGGTGCCGTTCGCTGATCATCTTCTTTTTATAGATGCCGGAAACTTTCGTTTTTTCAACCAACCGGCAATCATAGGCGCCAAGGCGCATAGTTCCCCCCTTCATGGTGATGCTTTTCTGCTCTTCCATCAGGTCGATTACAGGATCGGGGGTGTTTTCATTCACTTCTGTGGAGGCCGCCTGTTTAAGGCCCACCACATTCATGGCAAATTCTATCACTGCACATTGCATACCCAGGCAGATCCCGAAGAAGGGTACATCATTTTCGCGGGCATACCGGGCAGTTTCAATTTTGCCGGGGATCCCACGCTCACCAAATCCTGGTGCGATGAGAATACCATCAAGGTCTCCGAGGAATTCTTCTATATTGGAGGGGTTTATTTCTTCAGAGTGGATATGTTTAACGATTACCTTACAATCGTTCTCGGCACCTGCATGGACAAAAGCCTCATTAATGGATTTATAGGCATCGGGCAATTCAACATATTTACCTACCAGCCCGATATGGACTTCATTGGTTGGATTTTTTAAACGGCCGAGAAAGTCTTTCCAGAGTTCTATATTGGGTTCTTTGAAATTATTAATATTCATCTTTTCCAGAACGCGTTCGTCTAGTTTTTCTTTCCTCAGCACGATCGGGACATCATAAATAGTATCTACATCACGGGACTCTATTACTGAATTAATCTGGACATTGCAGAAAAGGGCTATTTTTTTCCTGATTTCAAGCGGAAGGGGATATTCCGTGCGACAGACCAGTATATCCGGCTGTACCCCGGCCTCAAGCAGTTGCTTGACAGAATGCTGGGTGGGTTTGGTCTTCAGCTCACCGGCAGCCTTCAGATAAGGTACCAGGGTAAGGTGTATCACCAGGCAGCTTTGGGATCCAAGGTCGAGTTTTGCCTGCCTGACCGCTTCTATGAAAGGCAATGATTCTATATCGCCTACACATCCACCGATTTCGGTGATGATAATATCATAATCTCCAGATTCACCAAGAGCATAAAAATTACGCTTGATCTCATCTGTTATATGGGGGATAACCTGTACCGTCTTGCCCAGGTATTCACCTTCCCGTTCCTTGGTGATCACGGTATGGTAAATACGACCCGTGGTTACATTATTTGCCTGCGAGGTGAATACATTTAGAAAACGCTCATAATGGCCTAGATCAAGGTCGGTTTCAGCACCGTCTTCTGTAACGTAGCATTCGCCATGTTCATAGGGATTTAAAGTGCCGGGATCAACATTGATATATGGATCAAATTTCTGGATAGTCACCGATAATCCGCGTGCTCTCAGCAACTTACCCAGTGAAGCAGAAACGATTCCTTTACCTAGAGAGGATGTCACACCACCGGTGACAAAAATGTATTTAGTGGGGCCCATAAGCGAACGGTTTAAATTCACACCTATGGGATACAAAGGTAAGATTATTACTCGAATAATTTTAATAGGGCAATAACTATTTCTAAAATATTTTTGATCCGGGAATTATTAACCCCGATTATTCATGAACTATCCTCAAAATAAACCGTCTTTACCATTTAACCTGAATAATTCACGAATTTTTCACCCTATCAGGCTGATGGAGCACCCCGATAAAATCGGGATGCCCATCAGGGTTAACCTGGCGAAGTATCTTATTGAATATCACCTATATATCTTAAAATTACGTCGAACAACAAAAATTTATAAATAGGTCAGGTTAAAATATTTATTATCTGGTAGCTATATGACGAGGTTAACCCGGATAAGTCGCCATAAAATTCAATTTTCAGTGGAAATATCAATTAATCCAGACTAATTATCCGATGGTTCAATTAATAAAAGAAACCGGGTGAAACGGGAAGAAGCGGAAACGTGTGAACGGTCAACTGGCAACTCTGGTGAACTCACCACTGGCAAAGAAGAAACGGGAACACTATGGTTTCGGTCATTTTTCAGCTTATTCGCGAACCGGAATTTTCGATTGTGGTGAGAGGGAGAGACATTGTGTTGGTGTAAGCATACCGTTTAAATTTAGCTGTTAGTCCAGTGGCCGGGCCAGCGAGTTCCGGATTCTGGAACTCCAGCGTTCGGAAGATGCACCGGCTATTCATCGCGTATGGGCTCGACCTGGGTTCGCCACTTTCAGCTCCTTCCATCCCTTCTTTCAGCGGGATCTCCGGCCTCTGGCCTACGACTTCGCCTACGACTTTCAGCTTTTGCCAAGGCAGGCCTGCTTTTGGCAACATCCATCAGGTTTTTAAAAGATCTTAATCACCGCTTCATTTTTTGTTATCCAAACGTTAAATAAACCACAAAATAAATATGATTAAATTTGTCATCAGTAATGATTTTTAATTAGAAAATATGGATTGTTCGGATATCCTTTTGGAATATCCCGTTTTAAGCGAGGTCGGCCGCCAGGGCGATCTCCTCAACATGGACACCTATGTTGTCGGCGGATTTGTCAGGGATGCCCTGCTTAAAAGAAAGAAGACTGAGAAGGACATTGATATTTTGACGGTAGGCAGCGGGATCAGTCTCGCGAAAAAAGTTGCCAACAGTCTCGGCAGGGAACAGGATGTTTCGGTATTTAAAAATTTCGGCACTGCCATGTTCAGGCACAAAAATATTGAACTTGAATTTGTGGGAGCCAGGAAAGAGTCCTATCGGCAGGATTCCAGAAAACCTCTGGTGGAGGACGGCACCCTGGAAGACGATCAGAACAGGAGGGATTTTACTATTAATGCCATGGCGATCGGGCTCAATAAAAAAAATTTTGGAGCGTTGATCGATCCTTTTAATGGTGTTAGGGACCTTAAACGACAGATGATCAGAACACCGCTTGATCCCGGGATCACCTTCTCTGATGACCCATTAAGGATGATGCGTGCGATCCGTTTTGCCACAGAATTAGGTTTTGATATTGAACCCGGAACTTTCGCCTCGATCCTCGACAACAGGGAACGACTCCGTATTGTATCCCAGGAAAGGATCACGCAGGAACTTAATAAGATCATTTTATCGGATCAGCCGTCTTATGGTTTTAAATTGCTTTTTCATGCGGGTCTCCTTTCCCTGATATTTCCGGAAATGGTTGCCCTCCAGGGTGTTGAGAAGGTCAAAGGCAAAGGACATAAGGATAACTTTTATCATACCCTAAAGGTCCTTGACAATGTCTCCCGCCACTCCCATGATCTCTGGCTGCGTTGGGCGGCCATCCTGCATGATATAGCCAAGCCTGTTACTCAGCGATTTGATGAAAAGGCCGGATGGACTTTTCATGGGCATGAGGAAATCGGCGCACGGATGGTTCCCCGGATCTTTCGGAGGATGAAATTGCCGATGAATGAAAATATGCGTTTTGTTCGGAAGCTGGTCAGGTTGCATCTTCGACCCATTGCTCTTGTATCGGATGAGATATCCGATGCTGCATTACGCCGGTTGCTTTTTGATGCCGGAGACGACATTGATCGACTGATGCTTTTGTGTAAAGCGGATATTACCTCAAAAAATCCTGAGAAAGTAAGCAGATATTTGAATAATTTTGTGAAAGTCGAAGAAAAGCTTGCGGAAGTGGAAGAAAAAGATAAAGTAAGAAATTTTCAGCCACCGGTTAGCGGGGAGGAGATCATGAAGACTTTTGGACTGGAACCCTGCCGTGAGGTGGGTGTAATAAAAAATGCGATCAAGGAAGCCATCCTGGATGGTAAGATCAATAATGATTACCGGGAAGCGCATGAGTATATGCTCAGTATGGCCGGTAAATTAGGATTAACTGAAGAAAAAAAAGAAAAACAAAAATGAAAAGAATAACTTTTATCATCCTCATAAGCGGGGCTTTTTTTCAAACAGTTCCTGCAATAGCTCAGGACAATGCCCCTGCTGAATCGGCACAAGCCGGTGATATACGAAATTCAATTTTTTACCGCATCCAGAAAGGGATCTATAATCGGGCCATTAAATATAATGATATGGATATGGCTATCAACGCCCTGTATCATATGTGTACCATGGAACCGCAGAATGATTCACTGTTATTTTCACTTTCCTATCTGTATTTTGACAATCAGCGATATCTTTCTGCTATCTTATCGTTAAACGATGTGCTTCTGCTCAATCCGGATAATCTGACAGCGCTTGAAATGAAAGCGGTTTCCCTCGAACAGATCGGCGCCAAGGATAAGGCCCTGGAAAGTTATGAATCCCTGTATCTGAAGACCGATGAAAACATTAATTATCTGTATAAAGTAGCTGTTTACCAGTATGAATTGAAACGCTACAGTGAAGCCCGCACCAATATTGATATATTGCTCAGCAAGGATCAGGCGGATGAAGTTAAATTCCTGTTCAGCGATGCCAATAACCAGGAACAGGAGGTGCCTATGCGGGCAAGC
>CAZYDB010000074.1:0-5171 GCA_964645995.1 uncultured Roseivirgaceae bacterium | reverse complement strand
TCGCAAAAGAACAGGGTAATGTGGAGGAAGCCAGAAAGCAGTTCAGTATTGCCCTTGAAGTATCCCCTGATTTTTACAGGGCCAGACAGAATCTTGATGAACTGGCTTCGAACTGACAAAGAGGAAAAGGGGAGACATAGTGTGGGTTTGAGCATGCAGTGTGATTTTCCAGAAAAGTATGACTATGCCTGGCAAATAAATGTCACCGGCCACCAGTCACTGGTCACTGGTCACTGCTAACCGCTAACCGCTAACCGCTAACCGCTAACCGCTAACTGTCCACCAGCGTGATTCGCCTCCCTGGCAGGAAAAATTTCACGGATTTTCCGGGTTGAGGATTACTTTACCTTATTTTTTCAAATACCATGTGCAATTCATTTAAAATTACAGGGATTGGGACTTAAAGATCAAAATGAATTGGTAAAAGGATGTATTGAAGGCGAGAGGTCCGCCCAGTACGCTTTTTACAGGAAATATGCCAAAGCCATGTATAATATCTGTTATCGAATTACGAATGACGCGGATGATGCTGAAGATGTGCTGCAGGAAGCCTTTTTAAGTGCTTTCAGGAATATGCATACCTTTAAAGGCGAAGCTTCGATAGGCGCATGGTTAAAGCGTATCGTGGTTAATGCTTCCATAAGCCATATTAAAAAGAAAAAGTCATTTCATGAAGTGATGGAAGATTATGATCACCCGGATGATCCCGGTTTTGGAGATGATGAATTGATCCTCGGGTTGGACCGGGTGAAGGATGCCATTCAACAGTTGCCTGACGGGTTCAGGATGATTTTTTCACTCTATCTGCTGGAAGGTTATGATCATCGGGAAATTGCAGGGATTATGGATATATCTGAATCTACATCCAAGTCACAGTATAACAGGGCCAAGAAAAAATTAAGGGAAATATTAAAGGAAAGGGTTTATACCAATGGATAATCTTGAAAAATTCATTAACGATCGCCGTTCGCAATTTGATGATAAGAAGCCGCCGGAAAGGTTATGGCATAGGATCGATAAGGGGCTCTCCTCAGGAGGGAGGCACGTGCCTATTTACCACCATGTATGGAAAGCGGCGGCTGTCATACTGTTTGCAGTTGTCATCTGGTTACTGGTTGACCGGCAGAGCCAGTTGGAGAAGATAAGCTTCAGCCAAATTGAAACTACTGAGGGAATAGCTTTCAAGGATGTGGAGGATTATTATTTCAGTCTCATTGAAAATAAACAACAGCAGATCATGTTATTCGTATCACAGCATCCGGAACTGGATGACCGGCTGATCAATGATATTGACCGGCTGGATTCCTCCTACGCTGAATTAAAGAAAAAGCTGGTGAAGGGTCCTGATGAAAGGATCATTGATGCAATGGTCGTTAATCTGCAGACCAGGATAGAACTATTAAATCATCAGTTATCGGTATTGGAAAGAATAAAGAATTTTAAAGATCAGACAAATGAAACAAAAAATATTTAATCGTCTTACGGCCGGTGTCATTTTATGTTTTATCCTGGCAGCAAATGCCGTTGCATGGTCTGCTGAGGAGAAGCGGAAAACCATTGAGAAGTCCTACAAGGTGAGTGAAGCCACCGAACTCTATTTCTCCAATTCTTTTGGTAAGATGCATATTAATACCTGGGATAAAAACCAGGTTGACGTGAGGATCGAGATCATTGTGGAAGCCGGCAGCGAATCCCGGGCACAGGATTTTCTGGAGCGGATAACCATTGATATCGATGACGGTGATCCCGGAAGAGAGTTGTCCTTCAAAACCAATATCAATGGAAAAAAATCCGGGCGCAATACTTCCTTTGAAGTCAATTATAAGATCAACATGCCGAAAAGGAACCCGGTTACTGTAAAGAACAGCTTTGGCGATGTTTATACCGGTTCTCTGAGCGGAAACGCGAAAATCGATGTTCAGTATGGCAACCTAAACACGGAAAGCCTGAGCGGCAATGCTGAAGTCAGGCTTGCCTTTGGAAGCGGCTTAAGTAAAATCGAAGAATTAACAAATGGGGAATTACGGCTTAGTTATTCGAAATTGAACGTAGAGAAGATGGGTAGGGTGGAGGTGAACAGTCAGTTTTCAACGCTTGAGATCGAGCGGGCTCAGTTCCTTGAGTTAACGGGTAAATATGGAGAAATAGAGATTGAAGAGATCGATGATCTTGAGGCGGATGTCAATTTTTCGGGATTTGAAGTAAACAAGCTCAACGGTTCTATCGAACTGGATATTGATTATGGGGGAACTGTTTCCATAGGCCTGTCTAATACGATCCGTGATGTAGATATCCAGAGCAGCTTCGGACCGCTTGTTCTTAAACTACCTCCCGGTTTAAATGCTTCCTTTGAGGCCAATATCGGCTTTAGCGATCTCAAATATGATGAAGAAATGATCAGCTTCAGTAAAGTGATTAAAGATCATACATCCAGTGAATATGAAGGGGCAATTGGTAATGGCCAGGGAGCCCGGATTGATATTACCGCTAAATATGGAAGTGTAAGGTTAAGATAAGCTTCTGTCTCTCAATAAAACACATTTTTTAACTCGAATTCCTCAATATTGGAGTCAAAGATTCTGCCACCCTCGCACTTAAGAATCCGTGCCGGGTGGTTTTTTATTAAATTATAATCGTGTGTGGCCATCAGTATTGCCGTGCCACTGCGATTGATCTCCAGGAAAAGTTTAAAAATACCATCTGAAACTTCAGGGTCCAGGTTACCGGTGGGCTCGTCAGCCATGAGGATAGCAGGCTCGTTGATCAGGGCCCTGGCGATAACCACGCGTTGTTGTTCGCCCCCGGATAACTGGTGCGGCATCTTGTTGCCGACGGAGCCAAGGCCAACCCGCATAAGCACATCAGCCATCCTCCCTTTCATCTTTGAGCGATCCTTCCAACCGGTAGCTTTCATAACAAAAAAGAGGTTGTCGGCAACAGTACGGTCATTGAAGAGTTGAAAATCCTGGAAAATAATGCCCAGCTTCCTACGCAGGTAAGGTATCTCGTTCCTCCGGATCTCTCTTATGTTGTAACCAACGACTTCAGCTTCACCTAACCGCAGGGGGAGGTCGGCATATAATGTCTTTAGTAAAGAGGACTTGCCGGAACCGGTCCTGCCAACAAGAAAAACCATTTCTCCCTTACCCATGTCAAAATTCAAGTCAGAGAGAATGGTCTTATTTTCCTGAAAGATGGATGCATTGCGCACCCGGACAATAGGATCATCACTGAAGTTCATAGCTAAAGCTCTAATTTTTGAAGTTTTCCAAATGGAATATTTTTCACCAGCTTCTCAAATTCATCTTCTTTTCCATCAAGGCCGAACTTTTCGAGCCTGTTGAAAGGTTTGCCGGGCCGGTAACTGAAATAACCTATCAGGACGAAGTTATCGTCCCGGATCTGGATATAATCCGGTATTTTCTTCTTTCCTTTTACCTTTATGATATACATATCAATTTTTTCATTATAACTCCGGAGTTGTCAATAAGTTTCTGTGGTCAGTAATTATAGTAAAATTGTGAAAAGAAAGGGAGAATAAAAAATGGCAAATCGGATATCGCACCGCTACAACCGTCTACCCTTGCTTCCTTCCGGACCTGGGGGAGTTCAACAGGAGCTGGTCGTATCGATTTGCCATTACAAAATTAATCACTATTGATGCTAATTCAAATGGATCGGTAATCAAATGAAAAATATAAAGGAATTATTAAAAAAAATTATTAACCCCGTTATATAACTACCTGATAATAAGTATTTCAAATGGTAAAGACGGTTTATTTTGAGGATAGTTCATGAATAATCGGGGTTAACTCCTATTATTCGTGAATCCATTGTTAACCAAGTGATTTGTTAATCATAAATTATTAATTGTCAGCAAGATACGTGAGGCCCCGATAAAATCAGGGAAAAATATTGAGTTTTCCGGGTTAATAAGTTCAGATCATTACTATCGAACTATTGAACCGGACGGACAGTATTAATCACCGGATATTTGGATTGTAAAAAAAGATAATCAAAATCAGTCCGAAACCGGTCATTGATTTGATCAGTAAAAAAGATGAATAAAACTGTTTGAATATTTCTGATAGTGATACTTGGAGATAAAAAATAATTCCTTTACAAATGATCGTCCTACATGTCTTCATCAATATCAAAATCATTCATCAGATCAGGATCTTCAATGTCCTCCAACCAGGAAGACGAGTTTTCCGGATCATCAGGATCAAATGAAAACTCATCATTGGTTGAATCATCGAAATCATCCCAATCTTTGGAATCAGATTCCCATTGATCTGCGGAATCATCATCATATTGCTCATCTTCATAAGGGTCGATTCTCATGGCTGATATCAGTTATAGTTAAATCATGGATAGTAACGCAAATTGAATATAAAGGTTGATAAATAATTATAAAAAGCAACATTTTTTTTGTTGAATTAATCAGTTGGACTTAAGCCGAATATTTTTTAGATTATGGTTATAAAAAAATCGTTTATTTCAGTTTTCAAAGTAACCAAAAAAATTATGGGTAAAGGTGACAGAAAAACGAAAAGAGGCAAGATTTTGAAGGGAACCTTCGGTGTCAGAAGGCCAAAGAAGCAAAAAAATCTGGTCTCAGCCATACAGAACAAGAAATCGAAAAACAAAACGGAAACCAAATCCAGGAAAAAAGGATAGGATCTCATCAGGAATAGCATCCTCGCCTACGGAAGCCGATCAGTTTGATATTGAATCCAGGAAAAATGAAAAGCCGTGGTTCATCCCATGTGATGCAACATTCCCCTGTGCGACACAAAATGAGATTGAAAGATCTGATGCAGAGGCGCTGGTTAATAACAGTTGCAAACTGATAGGTGAAGGAGCTAATATGCCTTGCACCATGGAGGCAAATAAGATGTTTAGAGATAAAGGGAGCGTGCATGGTATTGGTAAAGCGGCAAATGCTGGTGGCGTTACCGTTTCCGGGCTTGAAATGGCTCAGAATACTATTGGATATACCTGGTCAAAAGAAGAGCTGGATACCAGGCTCAGGGGTATTATGAGCAGTATTCATCAACAATGTCTTCAATACGGCAAAATCAATTCATTCGTCGATTATACGGCAGGGGCTAACATCACCGGATTTGTTCATGTGACCGATGCAATGCTCGGTCAGGGACATGTATGAC
>CAZYDB010000073.1:0-16363 GCA_964645995.1 uncultured Roseivirgaceae bacterium | reverse complement strand
ATACGTTCAAAGAATGGAATAAAGGTGAATTGGATAGTTACCTGATAGAGATCACCGGTAATATCATGGCTTACAGAGATAAAGATGGGGAGCCACTGATTGAAAAGATCCTCGATAAAGCAGGGCAGAAAGGAACCGGGAAGTGGACCGGGATCAATGCACTGCACCTTGGCATACCACTCACCCTGATCGCAGAGGCCGTATTCGCACGTTGCCTCTCTGCTTTAAAAGACGAACGTTTAGAGGCTTCTGGTATTTTATCCGGCCCGGAAGTTACGTTCAAGGGAAACAAATCTGCCTTCATTGAAGATCTTAGAAAGGCGCTTTATGCGTCTAAGATCGTCTCCTATGCCCAGGGATTCACCTTGTTGCGGGCTGCTGCCGGCGAATATCAATGGAATCTGAATTACGGGGGTATTGCTCTCATGTGGCGCGGTGGCTGTATTATACGATCCGTTTTCCTGGATAAGATAAAGGATGCTTATGAAAAAGAGCCGGGCCTGAAAAATCTGCTGCTTGATCCTTACTTCAAGGCAGTGGTGGAATCATCACAGGAATCCTGGCGGAGCGTAGTAGCAACGGCCATCACCAATGGTATCCCCATACCCGCTTTTTCAATCGCCTTATCCTATTTCGACGGCTACCGGTCGGCCAGGCTGCCGGCTAATATGCTGCAGGCGCAAAGAGATTATTTCGGGGCTCATCAATATGAGCGGGTGGACCAGCCAAGGGGCCGGTTTTTCCATACTAATTGGACTGGAGAAGGGGGTGAAACCGCTTCCACGGCTTACCAGGTATAACAAACTGACCCCGCCGAAAGTAATTGATTATACATGAGCATCACGATCAAGGATATTGCCAGAATGATCAATGTCTCCCATACCACGGTATCAAGGGCGTTGAACAATAGCCCATTGATCAGCGAAAGTACAAAAAAAAGAGTGAGGGAAATCGCCGAAAAATACAATTACAGACCGAATGTGAATGCCAGGAGTCTGGTACTGGCCAGATCGCATAATATCGGCTTGTTCTTCTCAACTCTCAGGAAAGGTACTTCCGCCAATTTTTTTATGGATGCCGTAAGAGGAGTTAATGATGTGATCAGGGATAATTTCAGTCTTTCAGTGGAAGGGTTGGATGACATGAAGGATCTAACCAGAATATCACCAGGGCTTTTCGATGGGATCATCATTATGAGCCAGAGTGATGAAGATGACCCCGTCATACATGAGATCATAAAAAAGGGAATTCCCTTCGTATTACTGAACAGGGAGAAAGGCGGGTTGAAAGTGACCAATATCCTGGCCGATGATACGGTGGGTGCCTACCGGGCCACAGAATGGCTGATCAGGCACGGGCACCGGAAAATAGCGGTTATTGAGGGAAAAAAAGAATTCAAAACAACACAACGACGTAAAAACGGATACATAAAGGCTTTAAAGGATTATGGCCTGTCCTTTGATCCTGGAATAACCATTGAAGGCAACTATGATCTCGAAAGTGGTTACCTGGGAATGAAAAAAATATTTGAACTGAAAAGCAGGCCAACAGCGGTATTCTGTCTCAATGACGATATGGCGGTGGGGGCTATGAAGGCCATAAATGAAAAAGGACTTAATATTCCCGGAGATATTTCAGTTATTGGATTCGATGATAGTATTTTTGCCGCATACCTGACACCCTCTCTTTCATCGGTAAGCAGACCAATAGAGATGATGGGAGCAGAAGGGGCCCGGGTGCTGGTAGAAAAGATGAAAGGCGCCCCTGATATAAATAAAACGATCTATCTGAAGACTGAACTCCACATCAGGGAGTCAGTCCGACGATATAAATAAATTTTTTAATGAAAAAACTGGAAGTAGACCCCGCTGCAAATGCATTGATATTCGATCTTGATGGTACACTGCTCGATTCCATGCCCTTGCATTATGAAGCCTGGAAAGAGATCTGCCAGGAAATGATTGACTATGATTTTACAGAGGAGTTCTTCTATGCCCATGCCGGAGTATCTTCAGACAGGATATTTGCTGACATACGCGAGATCACAGGCAAAGAATTCGATCCCGTTTTCCTTGCAGGGAAAAAAGAAGCGCTCTATGAAACGAAAATCACCAAGCTTAAAACCGTTGAGCCTGTCATAAGGATTGTGGAAGCTTATCATGGAAAATTACCCATGGCTATCGGTACCGGAAGTCCTTCGGAAGGATCCTGGAAAGCAGTAAGGACAGTGGGTCTGGATAAATATTTCGATATACTGGTCTCTAAGGAAGATGTTGAACATCCCAAACCTGCACCCGATACTTTCCTCCGGTGTGCTCAACTGATGGGTGTCAGCCCCGGAGACTGCCAGGTATTTGAAGATGGTGATCCGGGACTTAAAGCTGCCCGCTCAGCCGGCATGATCGCTACCGACATCCGCCCCTTCGTAAATGGAAAAAGATAGAACTGATTTCTGATATTCTATCTACGCTCGCATTTAATACGTAATCGATAACCGGTCTTCCGCCTTAAACATCCATCATCAGCAAAATATACCGGCCATCAGAAGGATGATCAGATCTTCATTGGACATCTAAAAAAATAAAGGCATGTGTTTTCCCCGGGGACCTGATCAACCTAAATGCCTGGAAAATGTAAAGCAAAACAAGCACCCATCAGTATGTATTCTCATGCACTTTCCTGAAGCCCTGCTTCGAGGCATTTCCGGGTATCATACTTAGCCCGAAATTGGATCATGCAATTACGATTGCCGGCCTGAAATTCATTGCTCTCCTCCTGGTATCTTTATAAGCGACTGACCTTCGCTGCTATCTCACCATTAGTAAATACGACATTAATTGTAGTCAAATTTCCGGTTGATACAATCTCTTCAGTATCTATCACTTCCCCGTCTAAGGTAGACATCCAATCCACCCGGTAATGTCCGTAAGGCAATTTGAGTTCCAATTCACTTCGATGGACATTAACTGCCTGGAGAAAAACAGCGTATACGTTTCCGGGATCAGATAATACATACGGGATCACTCCGGGTGCATGTTCAATCATTTGATTATCCGGCTTCATACGTTCCAGTTCAAAGCTATGAATAAAATCACTCAGAATTTTCAGCTGTTGTCTTAATGTCGGACTGCCGCCACCGGGTGCCTGGTTCTCAAGAGTGCCATCTTCATACCCGGTAAAGAAGGAATAATCCAGGTTATTAAAAAGTCCTCCGCCGGAAAGGATAAAACGCCATGCCTGTCTCCTGTAAACCTGATCTCCGGACCCGGCAAACCCGGATTCATCAAAGCCAATCACTTTCTTGAAGCTGTAATTCCATTCCACAGCCTCAGGCCAGGCATAATGAAAGTTCAAAATGGAGATATTGTCATTGATATTCGCAAGCGGAGCTTTAAAATTACAATAATTCTGAGCGATCAGATGCTTTTTTTCAAGACCGGATTCCTCATCAATAATGTAGCCGGTGATCATATCCTGCCATTGCAAGGCCCTTTCATTGGCCATATCCACTTTATAGGTCCAGTCATTGGGATTTAAATCCTCTTTATTGATAATATTATAAACAGGCACATTATGATCGGCCCAGGGCTCATTCTGAAGCTCAAAAAAGATATTATCATAGCCATTCAATTCTCTCACGATCTTCCGGACCAGTTGCTCCTGGTATCGTATTAAAACGCCATTATCAGGAGTATGCGCCTGGAACCGCGTGATCTCATGGTCAATATTGATATTATTTTCCGGATTTTCCGGGTTTATCTCCCAATGTTCATCACGATAGATAGAAGTAAAAAATGTAAATTCAATAATAATATCCTCTTCAGCCGCTGTTTTTACCAGGTCATGCAGCCTCAAAAAATATTCATCGTTCCATTTATCAAGATCATACATTCTTTTGCCTTCAATTAACGAAAAGGTCCAGGGAGTAAGAAAATCATCGGGTTTTGGGGCAAGGGTATTATTATGTATGCCAAAACTTTCTCCGGGTATTTCAGCGTAGGTGCCGGCAAATATCCGGGTATAATTCATTCCTTCTGTCCCCAATGTCTGCAGATATTTTTTATAATCAAAAGCCCTGTTAAGCAGAGCACCATAATGCTCAGCCGAAGTTATCAATACCAATGGGCTGCCCTTATATTCAAAATAATGAGGATTAGCGGGCAATAATCTGACCGGTCCTACATAAGTATTGGCAGATTGCCTTCCAAGGTCATCCTGATGTTGATTACATGAAACCAGGATTAACAGATTAATGATTAAAAAATACGGGATTCTCATGATCATTCAATTTTTGGTTAAAATGTTCCTTCCAGAAAAAACGCACTGGTATCACAATAAATTATTGAAAAAAACCTGAAATCTATCCGGTTCGTATCAATAATTCTTTGAAGACATAAAACAGCATCGCCCTCCCGGATTGAAAGATAATTGGCTATCAGGCCATTTGCCCTGATAGCCCTGATGCGCTGACTACCACCCCGCACCACGATCTGATAGGTACTTCTCAGCACTTCAAATAATGACCTGTTCTCAAAAGACTTTCTGGTAAAACGCGGAATATTGATATTAGGCAGATAGCTGATCTCATACAGTACCGGCATGCCATCGACGATCCTTCTTCTTTCAAGCCTGATGCATCCTGACTTCTTTTCTTCATGCTCGAGTTCAAAAGGGAAATCATCCGGCCATGCGGTGGCTACCGGTTTATCCACAAGACGCGTTTCAAGGCTGTGTGGCCCAATCCCAGTAGTAGTGCCCTGTATTGATAAGATGCCAATTCCTCTTGGTAAAGGTTGAACAATGCTTCCCTTACCCTGATGTTTCTTGATGAAACCATCACTTACAAGCTGAGATAATGCCTGCCTGACCGTTGGACGGGTTACATTATATAAACTGCAAAGTTCATTTTCTGATGGGATTAGACCGCCCTCCGGGTAAAGCCCTTGTAAAATATGCTTTCTCAGTATTTCATACAATCGCCGATGCTGAGGTACCCGGTTCATAATTATTTTGTAGTCAATTGCAATTAAATGAAAAAAAGTGATAATAACTTGTAATTACAAGTTAAATAATTTTAATTTGACACCATAAATTATATCTTATTTTTTTATTGTTCAAGAAAACTTGTCAATACAAGTTAAATTTTAAGAAATTATGGCTACTCCTGTTATTATGCCACGCCAGGGCCAATCTGTAGAAAGTTGTATGTTTACTGAATGGCATGTCCAGGTGGGTGAATCGGTTAAAAAAGGTGACCTTCTTTTTTCATACGAAACCGACAAGGCCGCTTTTGATGGAGAAAGCCCGGAAGATGGTATTTTACTGGCTGTATTTGCCGAATCCGGAGATGTTGTGCCTGTTTTGCAGAACATTGGTGTGGTCGGTCAGAAAGGAGAATCCAGTGAACCATTTAAACCCGGAATGGAGGAAGCATCAACGGAGGAGGAGAAAAAAGTGTCTGAGGTGAAGGAGGAGGCCGTGTCGGCAGAAAAGCAACTTTCCGGAAATTTATCAAAGGGAGTTTCTCCCAGGGCAAGGAAGACGGCCGAAAAATTGCAGATTATCATCCAGGGAATGAGTGGATCAGGACCAAACGGACGCATAATTGAGCGGGATGTGGTGGGAAAAGCTGAAAAAATGCCCAAGGCAACTCCTTTAGCCCGTTCAATCTCTTCCAGGGATCATCTTAACCTCCCTGAGGCAGGTAGCGGAGCTGGTGGTAAAGTGACGGCAGCTGATTTGAGGCGAGCTTCCGGAGTTGTTTACAGTGATGATTATGAAGAGAAAAAGATCTCTAATATCCGCAGGATAATTGCCCGGAACATGCATGCCTCGCTGCAGAATACAGCCCAGCTAACCCTTCATACGTCGGCAGATGCGAGAAAGATCAGGATAGCAAGGGATCAGATTAAAAAGAAAATGGAAGAAGGGCAGATGCCTAATATCACCATCCATGATATGGTCTGCTTTGCTACCATTAAAGCCCTTCTCAAGCATCCGGAAATGAATGTTCACTTCATGGGTGAAACGGCCAGATTCTTTACCAATATTCATCTTGGATTTGCAGTAGACACACCGCGTGGCCTGATGGTTCCCACTATTAAAAATGCAAACCACCTCACACTGGATGGGTTGTCGGTTCAGATGAAAGAACTGGCTGCAAGAGTACAGGATGGCAATATTGACCCAGAACTTTTACAGGGGGGCACCTTCACCGTCACCAACCTGGGTGCTTTTGGCATTGAGATGTTCACGCCTGTTCTCAATCCTCCACAGATCGGTATACTGGGTGTAAATACCATTACCTTACAACCGTCAGCTCTAGAAGGAGGTGGATTTGGCTTTATACCAGTCATAGGCCTTTCGCTTACATTCGATCATCGTGGTATTGACGGAGCACCTGCCGCAAGGTTTTTACAGGAAGTAAAATATCAGATTGAGAGATTTGAATTCGCATAATTAAAAATAAATCACACCATGCCTAAATCAGCATTCATAGATCCGACATCAGTCAGGAAGAAAAGTTCGATTACGTTTGATCCAATCCCTGTCAACCAATATGATAAATCCATCGAAGACGAAAAAAAGGTCTTCTCACAGGATGATTTCCTGAACATCTTCAGACATATGGTCATTATCAGGGAATTCGAGACCATGCTTAATGATATCAAGACCAAGGGCGAATACCATGGGATAGAGTATAATCACCCGGGTCCCGCCCATCTTTCTATCGGCCAGGAGGCCGCTGCCGTGGGTATGGCTTACCTGCTGGATCTGGATGATTATATCTTCGGTTCACACCGCAGCCATGGTGAGATACTTGCCAAAGGGCTTTCGGTAATAGAAAAAATGGAGGAAGATCATTTGCTGAAGGTCATGGAACATTATTTTGATGGCCAGTGTCTCAAGATTGTTGAGAAAGAACATAAGGGATCAGTAAAGGAACTGGCCACGGACTTTCTCTTGTATGGTACCTTAGCCGAGATATTCGGAAAGGAATATGGTTTCAACAAAGGCATGGGTGGGTCCATGCATGCTTTTTTTACCCCGTTTGGAATATATCCCAATAATGCAATTGTCGGCGGATCCGCAGATATCTCGGTCGGGGCTGCTCTCTTTAAGAAGATCAACCGTAAAAAAGGCATTATCGTGGCTAATATCGGGGATGCATCTATGGGCTGCGGACCCGTATGGGAGGCAATTTCACTTGCCACCATGGATCAATTCAGACTACTCTGGGAAGAAGAATATAAGGGCGGCCTTCCTTTGATCATGAACTTTATGAATAATCAGTATGGTATGGGTGGGCAGACCAGTGGGGAAACTATGGGTTTTCAGATACTGGCGCGCATAGGTGCTGGTGTAAACCCGGAACAAATGCATGCCGAGCGGGTCGATGGGTATGATCCGCTGGCGGTTATCGATACCTTCAGAAGGAAAAAACATGTTATTGAAGAGAAAAAAGGTCCTGTCCTGCTTGACACCCTTACCTACAGGATCAGTGGCCACAGCCCATCAGATGCCTCTTCCTACCGGTCTAAAGAGGAAGTAGAAGCCTGGCAGCTTCAGGATTCGATCACTTCCTTTGAAAAAAAACTGGTTGAAGGAGGAGTGGCTGATAGTGGTACTCTTAAGGATATTCGTCAAGCAACAGGATTGCTAACTGAAAAGATCTTAACATTAGCCGGGAACATGAACATATCACCAAGACTGGATCTTTCGAAGGACCCCGATGCTATCGGGCATTTCATGTTCACCGGGGGATCCGTGGATTCATTTGATGACCGGAAGCCGGAAGTAAATCACCCGATTGATGAAAATCCGCGGGTTCAACAGATCAGGAAAAAAGAAAGAGCGGGCATGAAAGATGACAAGTCGGTTCCAAAAATAAAAGCATTCAATATCAGGGATGCCATCTTTGAAGCAATTATCGACCGTTATTACAAGGATCCGACACTTGTTGCCTTCGGTGAAGAAAACAGGGACTGGGGCGGTGCCTTCGCCGTTTACCGGGGATTGACGGAAGCCCTTCCGTATCACCGGTTATTCAATACTTCTATCTCAGAGGGGGCCATAGTCGGTGCTGCTGTGGGCTATGGATTATGTGGTGGAAGGGTTATCCCGGAATTAATGTATTGCGACTTCCTTGGCCGGGCAGGAGATGAGATCTTTAACCAGCTCTCCAAATGGCAGGGTATGAGTGCCGGACAACTTAAATTACCGGTGGTACTAAGGGTTTCTGTCGGATCGAAATACGGGGCTCAGCATTCCCAGGACTGGTCCTCGATCGTCGCGCATATCCCCGGTCTTAAGGTCGTTTTTCCAGCAACACCCTATGATGCAAAAGGATTGATGAATGCAGCATTACAGGGCACTGATCCTGTGGTTTTCTTTGAAAGCCAGCGTATCTATGATATGGGTGAGCTTTTCCATGAGGAGGGAGTGCCGGAAGGATATTATGAAATCCCCCTCGGGGAGCCTGATATTAAAAGAGAAGGCAGTGATATTACCCTCCTGAGCATTGGCGCTACGCTTTATAAAGTTATTGTTGCCGCTGATATGCTGAAGGAGAAATATGGAATTACTGCTGAGGTCGTCGATGCACGCAGCATCGTTCCTTTTAACTATGACACGATAATTGAATCCGTTAAAAAAACAGGCAGGATCCTGCTGACCAGTGATGCTTGCGAACGCGGGTCAATACTGAAGGATATAGCTCAGAATATTACCGAAATGGCTTTTGACTACCTCGATGCGCCGCCAGTAGTCGTCGGTTCGAGAAACTGGATAACCCCCCCCTATGAGATGGAAGAGTATTTCTTCCCCCAGGAAACATGGATAATTGATGCAATTCATGAGAAAATTCTGCCCCTGAAGGGCCATAAGGTGCAACTTGATTTCAGTACCAGAGGCAAAAATGACAGATCAAAATTAGGAGTCTGATTGAAAAAATTATTGCTGTTCGGAGCCGGAAAAATAGGAAGATCATTCATCGGGCAATTATTCAGCCGGGGTGGATATGAAGTAGTTTTTATTGATATAGACCAAAAGATCATAACCCTCTTTAATGAAAGAAGATCCTATCCTGTTATCATAAAAAGTGATGAAAAGGAAACCCGGCTGGAAATAAAAAATGTACGGGCCATCCATACTTCTAACCAGGATAAAATTAACGAAGAGATACTCTCCGCTGATATCATCGCCACTGCAGTCGGACCCGATAACCTGCCGTCTGTGATCGAAATCCTGGGCGAGGGGCTGAAAAACAGATTTTCAAGCAGTCAACTAAATCCGGTAGATATCATTATTGCTGAAAACCTTAGAAATGCTTCTGAATACTTCCTTCATGAGCTTAAAAACTACCTGACTGAAGAAATCCTTTTTGATGCCGTTGGCCTGGTGGAGACCAGTATTGGTAAGATGGTCCCAATCATGTCGGAAAAGGAAATGCTCAAAGACCCGCTGATGGTTTATGCCGAGCCTTATAATACACTGATCCTTGACGCAAAGGGATTCCGTAATTCACTTCCAGCTATAGAAGGGTTGGCCCCGAAAAAGGACATAAAGGCCTGGGTGGACAGAAAGTCCTTCATCCATAATCTGGGACATGCCGCGGCTGCCTATTTTGGTTATCTTAAATTTCCTGAAAAAACTTTGTTGTACCAGGTCCTGGCCGACAGGAAAGTGTTTGATTTTACGGAAACGACAATGAAAGAGTCGGCAGAAAGTCTGATATTGCAGTATCCGGGATCCTTCACTCGTCAGGGTTTATATGAGCATATAAATGATCTTATCCGTCGTTTTCAAAATAAGGCCCTGGGAGATACGGTCTACAGGGTTGGCAGAGACCTTCCCAGGAAATTAGGTCCGGATGACAGGCTGTGCGGGGCTATCAGGATGGCTCTAAAAAACCGCTCTCCTTATGATCATATGCTGTATGCACTGATCATGGGTTTTTATTTCCGGGCGACAAATGAAAAAGGGAAATTATTCCCCAATGACCGGATCTTTTCTGACCACCTGGCCAAGCATGGCTTTGATAAAACCTTTCAGGAATTCTGTAAGTTTGAAGAAAGGGAATGGAATGAGACAAAAGAAATGACAACTTTCATCCGTAAGGACATTATTACTAAATTTAGTATAGAAAACAATTGAATATGAAATACATTAAGGATCTCCCGTCTGAATATACGCTGGTTACGGAATTTGACAATCCCTATCTATCGGACCCGCTTGAAACAAATGCACATTTTCATACACCTTATTCTTTCAGTGCTTTTGACAATATCCATGAAATTTTTGAAAAGGCCACTGAAGAGAAAGTTGATGTTTTGGGCATCAATGACTTTATTACAACTTTTGGCTACGTAGAGTTCAACAACCTGGCTTTTCGATATCATAAATTCCCTCTTTTTTGTATTGAGTTCATGGGTTTAATGAAGGAAGAACAGGAAAAAGGAATCCGCATAAATGACCCCAACAACCAGGGAAGAATATATTTCTGTGGTAAGGGGCTGGCTTTTCCCGAACAATTCAATGAAGCCAGCAGAAAATCCCTTCAACAGGTATTTGACGAAAGTCATCGCCAGACAGCCGCTATGATTAAAAAACTAAATGATCATCTTAAATCCCTGGAAGCTCCTTTTGAACTGTCATTTGATCAAATCAAGGAAAAGTTTTCCAAAGGAATGGTAAGGGAAAGGCATATCGCCAAAGCACTACGGTCGGCTGTTGAAACAGCATTTCCTGAATATCCGGACCGGGAAGTTTTTATCACGCGACTTTTTAAAGGCCACAATCCAAAAAGTGACATAAATTCACCCGTTGATTTAGATAATGAATTACGGGCAAGACTGCTAAAAAAAGGAGGGCCGGCATTTGTTGAAGAAGACCCTAAAGCCTTTTTATCACTGGAAGAGATTCGTGATATTATCCTTGATGGCAAAGGCATCCCTTTTTACCCTGTGTTGCTGGATGATAAAAACGGTAACTACACTGAGTTTGAAAAAGATTACCAGCAATTATTTAAAGAGCTCACAAAACAGAGAGTTTTTGCAGTTGAACTGATACCAGGAAGAAATGACGTCGAACATCTGAAAAAATTTGTCAAGTTTTTCAGTGAAAGAGGTTTCATCATTACCATGGGCAGTGAACATAATACACCTGCCATGGAACCCCTGAAACTGAGTTGCAGAAATACGAATTCCCTGGATCAGGGTTCACGATCGATCAGTTATTACGGTGCTTGTATTGTTGCTGCACACCAATATCTTATTGCCAGAGGGAGTGAGGGGTACCTGACAGCGGAAGGGTTTCCCAGGATTGAAAAACAGAACGATCTTATTACTTTGGGAAATGCGGTAATCCGTACATTCACAAGAAAATAAATACATAAAAAAAGAATTATGGATATTACTGAAATTATCCCGGCTATCCGTTCGGTTCTGGCTCTACAGGGATCCGGGCCAATCATTAAATTCGTTGCCAGCGACCATTTGAAAAAGGACATTCCCGGGGAAAAAGTATTTGAGCATTTATTAAACGGTATCCCGGGCATTTACCTGAAAAAACAGGGTCAGCCTTCCGCCATTATTGAGGAATTTGTTGACAGACAATCCAAGACCGGATTTCAAACAGGGCTGGTATATCTTGAAAAAACCGGTCTGATGGGTATAGGTGATTCATGGGATGCAGCCAGCCATCTTATCAACCAGTTCCTCAGGGGCACTACAGTGAGTATTCCTGAAGCCGAGAGAAAAAGCGCCCGGTTAAAAAATAAAATCGCTGTGGTTACCGGAGGTGCCCAGGGGTTTGGAAAGGGTATTGTGAAAGAAATGGTATTTGAAGGCGCTTATGTGGTTATCGCTGACATCAATGATGACATTGGAAGAAACACTGTCGCTGAAATCAACAGGGAAAAGGGCAAAAGCCATGTTTTTTATGTCAAAACGGATGTTACTCAACCCGAAGCTGTTATAAAAATGATTGACTTCACTGTCAGGGAATTTGGGGGACTGGATATCCTGATCAGCAATGCGGGCGTCCTTCAGGCAGGAAGCCTTGAAGAAATGGATGAAAAAACTTTTCAATTTGTCACCGATGTGAATTATAAAGGTTTTTTTGTCTGCACGAAATATTGTTCTGCTGTTATGAAGCTGCAGCATAAATACAATCCGAAATTGTATATGGATATCATCCAGATCAATTCCAAGTCAGGGTTAACCGGCAGCAATAAAAACTTTGCCTATGCCGGCAGCAAATTCGGTGCTATTGGCCTGGCCCAGTCATTTGCCCTCGAGTTAATACCGTTTCACATAAAAGTAAATGCTGTCTGTCCCGGAAATTTTTTCGAAGGTCCGCTGTGGTCGGACCCGGAGAATGGCTTGTTTGCCCAATATCTTAAAGCTGGCAAGGTTCCCGGAGCTAAAAATATTGATGATATTAAACATCATTATGAGAGCCGGGTGCCGATGGGGAGGGGATGCACGCCAAAGGATGTTGTTAAAGCGATCTATTACATTATCGAGCAGAATTACGAGACCGGACAGGCAATCCCGGTTACCGGGGGACAGGTGATGCTGAATTAAGAAAGTAGCAAATGAGAAAACTAAAATCTAAAAAACGACCGTATACATGAAAACACATGCCGTAAGATTATATGGAAAGGAAGACTTGAGACTGGAGTCTTTTGATCTTCCCCTAATAAAGGAGGATGAAATTCTGGCCAGGGTTTTTTCTGACAGTATTTGTATGTCTTCCTATAAAGCCACTAAGCTGGGCGCCGATCATAAAAGGATACCGGATAATGTTGCTGACAATCCTGTTATGATCGGACATGAATTCAGTGGAGAGATCATAGAAGTTGGTTCCAAATGGCAGCAAAAATTCAAGCCGGGCAGTAAATTTTCTATTCAGCCCGCGCTTAACTATAAGGGAAGTCTGGATGCGCCGGGATACAGCTATCAGCACATTGGCGGGGATGCCACCTATATAATCATACCCAATGAAGTGATGGAAATGAATTGCCTTCTTCCTTATGAAGGGGAGGGTTTCTATCCAGCTTCATTATCGGAACCCTATTCATGTGTAGCCGGCACCTTTCATGCACACTACCATACTACCTATGGTTCTTACGTGCATAAAATGGGTATTGTGGAGGGAGGAAAGATGGCCTTACTCGCTTCATGTGGCCCGATGGGATTATCGGCAATCGACTATATCCTTCACTGTGGCCGAAGGCCCTCCCTGATCGTAGTTACTGATATCGATCAGGATCGATTAAACAGGGCTGAGTCCTTGCTATCACCGGCAATGGCTAAGAAAAACGGTATAGCGCTTCATTATGTCAACACAGGCTCTGTGAAAGATCCAACAAGTCATCTCCGGGAGTTTACCGATGGGCAGGGTTTCGATGATGTAGTAGTCTTTGCTCCGGTAAAGTCCCTGGTCGAGCAAGCCGATGCGATTCTCGGTAACGATGGCTGCCTTAATTTTTTTGCCGGTCCTTCTGACCCACAATTCAGCGCTGAATTTAACTTCTACAATGCGCACTATCATTTCACTCATATTGTAGGGACCAGTGGCGGCAACACTGACGACATGCTGGAATCTCTCGAAATGATGGGTAAGGGCTTATTACATCCGGAAATTCTCATTACGCATATAGGTGGCTTGAATGCCGTTATAGAAACGACAAAAAACCTGCCTGATATCCCGGGAGGTAAAAAATTGATCTATACCAATATCAATCTTAAGCTGACTGCTATTGACGATTTTGAATCAGAAGGCAAGGATAACCCGCTCTTCAGGGGGTTAGCTGAAATATGCCATAGATATCATGGTTTATGGTCGGTTGAAGCTGAAAAATATCTGCTGGATCATGCAGATTATCTATAGATAAACCATTATTTTTGTTTTATAGCCTGCTATTCAGTTGTTTAGAATTTAATATTTTTTTTATGAATCCAAAGACAATCAACAGAGCATCCAATAATATTCGTATCCTGTCAGCTGCCATGCCTGAGAGGGCCAAATCCGGCCATCCTGGCGGAGCCATGGGAGGAGCAGATTTTATCAATGTTCTGTTTTCGGAATTTCTCAATTTCGATCCGACCGATATGACCTGGATCAACAGAGACCGTTTTTTCCTGGACCCGGGTCATATGTCACCGATGATCTATTCCATCCTTCATATGTTTGGCCTCTATACAACCGGGGAAGTAAAGAATTTCAGACAATGGGGCAGCCCGACACCCGGTCATCCCGAGTTGGATGTCGAAAGGGGGATTGAAAACACATCAGGCCCTCTTGGCCAGGGACATACCTTTGCTGTCGGCGCTGCCATAGCAGAGAAGTTCCTGAGGGCACGATTCGGTGAATGGATGGCGCATAATATCTATGCTTTTATCTCGGACGGGGGCATTCAGGAGGAGATTTCTCAGGGTGCAGGGAGAATCGCCGGTCATCTGGGACTGAACAACCTGATCATGTTCTATGATTCCAATGATATTCAACTTTCCACTCCCACAGCAGATGTATCTAATGAAGATACTGTTAGAAAATACGAAAGCTGGGGCTGGAAGGTGATCATGATCAATGGGAATGATCAGGACCAGATACGTAATGCACTGTTCCAGGCTACTGATGAAAAGGAAAGACCAACACTGATCATTGGTAAAACGATCATGGGCAAAGGCGCGGTAACAGAAACTGGTGAAAAATTTGAAAAGCAGGTATCGGCCCATGGAATGCCGCTATCCAAGGCGGGCGCTTCCTTTGAAGAAACGGTTAAAAACCTGGGTGGTGACCCGGAAGATCCTTTCAAGATTTTCCCTGGTATTAAAGAATATTTTGAAACGGTTAGAGAAAAGAAGATCGAATATGCCCGCGAAAAAAAAGAAGAACAGAAAAAGTGGGAATCAGACAATCCGGAACTGGCTGAAAAATTAAGAAAATTTTATGCTCTTGAAATTCCTGATATTGATTATGAGGCTATTGGACAAAAACCAGGAGCCGCCACACGGGCGGGATCCAAAGCTGTTCTGGCGCTTTATGCGGAGACGATAGAGAACATGATTGTTGCATCCGCCGATCTTTCGAACAGTGACAACACCGATGGATTCCTTAAAAATTCACAGCCATTGAAAAAGAATGATTTCCGTGGGGCTTTCCTGCAGGTTGGTGTATCTGAACTGACCATGGCAGCTCTATCAAACGGTATGGCCCTTCATGGTGGTGTCATCCCCGCCTGCGGAACTTTTTTCGTCTTTTCCGACTATATGAAACCATCCGTCCGCCTGGCAGCCCTTATGGGATTACCGGTAAAATATATATGGACACATGATGCATTCCGTGTTGGTGAAGATGGCCCAACACACCAACCGGTTGAACAGGAAGCACAGATACGGTTGCTGGAACAACTGAAAAATCATAAAGGTAAAAGAAGTTTGCTGGTTTTAAGACCGGCGGATACCATTGAAACATCGGTATGCTGGAAGATAGCCATGGATAATAGGGAAACACCAACGGCCCTGATCCTTTCCAGACAAGCCATTTCAGAGATCCCGGCAAAAAAAGGATCAACTCGTTATAAGGATGCGACGGGCGCCAGGAGAGGTGCCTATATCGTGCAGGATGATGCCGGTGATGCTGATGTGATCCTTGTGGGTAACGGTTCGGAAGTATCGACTTTGATTGCAGGAGCAGAAAAACTCAGAAAAGAAAAGCAGCTGAAAGTCAGGGTGGTATCGGCTCCCTCTGAAGGATTGTTCCGCGACCAGGATGTGGAGTACCAAAAGGAAGTTATTCCGGATGATAAACCGGTCTTTGGTATGACAGCAGGATTACCGGTAACACTCCGTGGACTTGTAGGTCCGAAAGGAAAAGTGTTCGGACTAGAACATTTTGGATACTCAGCGCCATTTCAGGTGCTGGATGAAAAATTTGGTTATACCGGTGAAAATGTATATAATCAGGTGATGGAATACTTGAAATCCATCGCCGGTTAAAAGCATCTTAAATGATCGGTATAATAAAATAAAAGCTTTTTTTAGAGAGAATTGCAGAAAAATTGAAAGATCAATAAGTATAAAATTGTTTTTTTTAAATAGTAATCTTCATCTTAATTGCCACCATTGGCAAATAAAGGCCGATGTGCGGAAATCAGATGCGCGTCTATGAAATTATAACCAGGCTGGTAAAAATACCATGATCAAATTAATCGTTTGAATTCTTATAGTTAATAAGGTACATAACACTCTGATTGACCAATCAATCGTAATCAGGATTATTTCTATATTCATGAATTAATTTTTTTACTATGACTGATTACCATATTGCAATATTCGATATTGGAAAAACAAAT
>CAZYDB010000072.1:0-16558 GCA_964645995.1 uncultured Roseivirgaceae bacterium | reverse complement strand
CAGGTCATTGCAATTGATCTATCATCACTGGAGCCTCATATTAACGGTCCTTACAGTCCGGACCGGGCAACACCAATTTCAAAATTTGCCGAAGAAGTAAGGAAGAACGGCTGGCCTCAGGAGCTTGAGGTCGGACTGATCGGTTCCTGTACCAACTCATCCTATGAAGATATTACCAGGGCGGCTTCCATAGCAGAGCAGGCGATCAGCAAAAAACTGAATGTCAAATCAGAGTATACGGTTACCCCGGGATCTGAAATGGTAAGGTATACGGTTGAGCGGGATGGTTACCTGGAAAAATTTGAGAAGATAGGCGGGGTGGTCCTTGCCAACGCATGCGGCCCATGCATTGGGCAGTGGGCGCGTCATACCAGCGATCCGGAGAAGAAAAACTCGATCATCACTTCATTCAACAGGAATTTTGCCAAAAGGAATGACGGCAATCCCAATACCCATGCCTTTGTTGCTTCTCCTGAGATCGTCACAGCCATGGCCATCGCCGGCGATCTTTCTTTTAACCCCCTGAGAGACACCCTTAAAAACAAAGATGGTGAGGCGGTAAGACTTGATGAGCCAATGGGTATCGAGATGCCGCTAAAAGGATATGCTGTGGAAGATAACGGCTATGTAGCTCCCGCCCAGGAAGGTACAGCTATCGATGTGGCGGTAAGACCGGATTCCAAGCGTTTGCAGATACTAACTCCCTTCGGCTCATGGGACGGAGAGAATATTACAGGCATGAAACTTCTGATCAAGGCAATCGGCAAATGCACTACCGACCATATTTCGATGGCCGGACCCTGGCTACGGTTCCGGGGGCATCTTGATAATATTTCTGATAATACCCTTACCGGAGCTGTCAATTACTTTAACAATGAGACCAACAGTGTTAAAAATCAGTTAACCGGCGAGTATGGAACTGTACCTGAGGTACAACGCGCCTACAAGGAAAATGATATTCCTACCCTTGTTGTCGGTGATCATAATTACGGTGAAGGATCATCACGCGAGCATGCGGCAATGCAACCCAGGCATCTGGGGGTCAGGGCCGTTCTTGTTAAATCTTTTGCGCGTATTCATGAAACCAACCTCAAAAAACAGGGCATGCTGGCTCTGGCCTTCGCCAACGAGAATGACTATGAAAAGATACAGGAGGATGATTCGATCGACATCATTGATCTCAGGGAATTCGCCCCTGACAAACCCCTAACACTGGTGCTCAATCATACCGACGGTTCCCAGGATACGATCCTTACAAATCATACGTATAATGATACACAGATCGAATGGTTCAGGGCAGGATCCGCTCTAAACCTGATCAGGAAGAAAGAAAAGAAGGCCTGAGCAATTGAGCCAACAGGGTCAGCACGTAAAAGTGTTTTGAGCAATAAAAAAAATGCCGGCATTAATGCCGGCATTTTTTTTATCGTATCAGTAATCCACATTACTCAATTTTGAAAAATCCGTTTTTCGGGTGAACGGGCGGATGATAAGACTGTATTCATAGGCGCGCGGATAAGCCCTATACTGAGGCCTTACCCTTACGGGTGTGCCGCCAACGCCTGTAACGATATGATCAATGTTTAATGTCGGGTTTTTGGCTTTTTCCAACTGAAAAGGATACCACGCCTTTTCCAGGTTTATGAAAGGATCGATACTGTAATTAAACCATTCATTACTGCTGATCATAAACCCGCTTTCTTTCCCGGAGCTGAGAGCAAGCCAACGAACGTCGGTATGATTGTCAAAATCCTGCACGATCAGATAAGGAAACCTGATCTGGTCAATCATCTGCTCATAATTGCCGGTTTTAGCCCCCGTCTTGCGATCCGGATAGGTTTCAAAAGGCCCTTTACCGTACCATTCAATTGTTTCCACATTTTCATTTAAAATAAATTTCAAGCCGATCTTCTGAAGAAAGGCAAGTGGAAACCAGTCTTTCTCATAGAGATTAGGAAGCTCGATCTCGGGATTCACCTGGTGTCTGACTATGATGTCGCCCGTAGAATAAATATCGTAGGTCATCGTATGCAAAAACACAATATCAGGATGACTAAACGACCTTGATTCCATCCTGAACCGGATATAAAGATCGAATCCAGAGGCGGTAGCGGACACCTCCAGCACCTTATGAACCAGACTGTCAAGTCCGTATTTATACCAGAAAGCAGCCTCATCGATACCCCAGGAAGACCATTCATTCATCACAGGCCTCCTCCATGTATTGAATTCCATTGCTTGGCTAATGATCTCTGCTTCTTCTACTTGCATACTATGGATCAATCCTGTGGTGAGATCTATTTCATAATACGTGTCATTGGCGGAAATTTTCATACGGTCATCCTCTTCTTCAACAGTGAAGCCACTTGTCGCCTCCGGGATAATGATATCCTTTCGATCCTCCAGGTTCTCAACAGGAAATTCAAAAAAGCAAAATTCATGGCCCCGGTCTGCCCAATTGTTTTTCCTTTTAAGGCTGAAGTTTATCCTGAATATATAAGAAGCTCCTGCTTTAAATTTAGGCCATTTAAAAGGCATCTCCATTGTAGTTGTTTCCTGTGGCCTTGTCTCCAGCCGGAGATTGCCTGAAGAAATACTCTTATCATTCTCCAATAATACCCAGGAAGCATCTACTTCAGACAGGTCAGTAAAATGAAAACGGTTGGTAATAGTGAGCTGGCCGAGGTCCCTCCCTATTTTTTCAACAAATACAGGGGCATGAGATTGTTTCATCTGCCAGGCTTCCGGCTGGGGCACTCGGTACGATGAAACCACCCCGTCCATCGTGCCTGATCCCTGAGGTGTGGCGCCATAAGAGAGAAATTTGCCTTCGTTAGCCACTTCTTCAAAATTAAGCCAGAGAATAGCTTCATTGGCAAGATCGTCCGAAGCATCGTAATACCCTGAATTCCCGATATCAATAAACCGTGGATATACACGCACCTGGTCGAAGCCGTAATTTGATATAAACCAACCCTGATTCTCATGGTTTTTCCTATGATTTTTTCCCACACATACCGGATGAGGCGAACGGTCAATATTACCGAAAGCAGGTCGCTGGGCAACAATCTCCCCGTCGACATAGATCCGCATAGCTGTTCCATCATAACTGGCCAGAATATGATGCCAGTTAAAGTCCCAGTTACGCGGCACTACTGACTGAAGGATCTGCGACCGTCCATCGATCATCAGGATAAAAGAAACGGAATCGGGATGAGGCTGTGTGATCTCATAACTACCTCCTTTTGACACGAAAGGATTGACATCATGATAACCTCTTGGATACACCCAGGTTTCGAGAGATACCTGCTGTCCGGGACGATTAAACACTTCATCATTATAGACTTCGACAAAATCATCTAGACCGCTAAGGAATATCCCCTGGCCTACCGGGCCTTCGTCCCTACTGATATTTCCCATTAAGATCGCCTGGTGGTGGTAAGGTGACAGATCCGGGGTAGTCAGCAGATCAAATTCCAGGCCCTGATTCACCCAGTCCCATATGAATCCCCCCTGCAGGGATCTTTCGCTGTATATAACCTCCCAGTATTCATCAAAGCCCCCCAGGGCGTTACCCATAGCATGGCTGTACTCCCCCATGATCACCGGCCGGTCTGATGTTCTGCCAACGATACGCAGGTGTTCAGGCGTTGGATAACGGATACCATTAACATCGGCATAGGGTGCAACGCCGTTCGGATCATTACCCTGATGATATACGGGCCTTCCGGGATCGTTTTCCTTTAAATAGGAGGCCATCCGGTCATGAATGGATCCATAACCGCATTCATTCCCCGTACTCCAGAGGATCACCGATGGATGGTTCTTGTCACGGTGAAAAACCCTTTCTGTCCTGTCCATAAATGCTGCATCCCAGCCGGACTGACTGGCCAGGTAGTTTTCTCCCTCATGACATTCTGCATTCACCTCATCACATATATAAAAGCCGTATTGATCGGCAAGGTCATAAAAATCGGGGTCATTGGGATAATGTGAGGTACGGATAGCATTGACATTCAACTGTTTCATCAGCTTCATGTCCTGTTCGATCAGTTCCCTGGTCATCGTGCGCCCCTTCTTCGGATCATGTTCATGCCGGTTCACACCTTTGAACTTCACAGGAACACCATTGACCAGTAGTTGCGCTTCGTGGATCGTTATCTCCCTGAAGCCGACCGTCTCTTCGATGATCTCAGTGACCTGTCCTGAAGCCTCCTTCACAATTAACAGGAGCTTGTATAGATTGGGTTTTTCCGCACTCCATTTCATCGGATTGTCAACCTTATATGATAACTCCACCAGTTTCTCATCATTAGCGAGCATCGTCCCCACCCTCAGGTTTTTCGTAAACACCTCACGACCTTCCGGATCATAAAGTTTAACATCCAGCAGGTAATTATTATGCTGCTGGTCATCATAATTCATAAAAAAAGCATCTGCAATGAGGTCGGCATCCTGGAAGGACTGATCCAGTCGGGTTTGCACATGTAGATCTCGGATATGCAGTTTAGGGGTGGCATACAGGTATACATCCCGGTAGATCCCGCTGAAACGCCACATATCCTGGTCCTCCAGGTAGGTGCCGTCGGACCAGCGGACAACCTTTACCGCGATACTATTCACTCCTTCCCGGACGAAAGAAGTAACATCCCATTCTCCGGAAGTCATGCTTCCCTTGTCAAAACCAACATAACGACCATTAACCCAAACCCAGTATGCTGCCTTCACCCCTTCAAAATGCAAAAAGACTTTCCTGGAACTCCATCCTGCCGGAACATCAAAATTTCTTACATATGCACCCGTAGGGTTCAAATGGTCTGGTACCCGGGGTGGATCGTAGGGAGCAAACTCCAGGGGTATATTGCGATAAATTTTATAGCCGTGTCCTTGCATCTGCCAGGTGCCGGGAACCGTTATCTCACCGAAATTGCCGGCAGTATCGGCAACCTCCCAGAACCGGTCAGGCACATCAAAAGGGGTGGAATACCATTTGAACCGCCAATGGCCATTTAAGGATTGAAACCATGGCGATAAAGAAAAATCGCCGCTTAAGGCATGATTTTCGTCATCAAAAGGACATAAGGGGACATGAGGAGGTTCCTGGTATTCACTGTATAATTGGGGATTTTCAATATATTTGCTTAGCTCATAATATTTATTGGGTTGTGCATCAACAAGACTAGTTGCAAAAGTGAGGATCAGGGCTGACAAAAAATATCGAATGCTCATAGGTAAAAAGTTGAATACATGCAAATTTAATAAATTCAATGTAAGTAATAAAACAAATATTTTAATGCCTGATAAATGAATTTATCTCATGACACCGGATGACTTAATGAAAGAATCTGCACTGATCCTATACTTCACCTCCCCGGAATGCTCGGTTTGTAAAGTCTTAAAGCCAAAGATCAGTGAAATGGTATCGAAAAAATTTCCGCTTATCAGACTTGAATTTATTGATGTAACGGCGCATAAAGCATTGGCAGGACAATTCGGGATATTTACAGTGCCTGTATTGCTGGTTTTTTTCGAGGGGAAGGAGTTTTTCAGAAAAGTTCGCAATATCAGCGTTCATGAACTTGAAAAAACTCTGGAAAGGCCCTATCGGTTGTTTTTCGAATGATAAATGTACACATTTGCAGGTAAAGAACTAAAACCAAATAATAATTATGAAAGAGGATAATATTTCATTAGACCGATCAATTTCTGAAAAGACCGAGGAGTTGCTTAATAATCAAATTATGATGGAGGGTGTAGCTTCTGCCTATTATTTGTCGATGGCTTCCTGGTGTGACATGAAAGGATATTCCAATTCAGCGAAATTTTTATATGATCATTCAGGAGAGGAAAGAATGCATATGCTGAAGATCTTTCATTATGTGAATGATGCCGGTGGACATGCCATACAACCCGAAATAAAGGATATTAAGCATAGTTACAATAGTCTGCGCGAGGTTTTCGAAGATATCCTCAGCCATGAGATCAAGGTTACCAAGTCAATAAACAATATAGTGGATCACTGCTATACGGTTAAAGATTTTGCCACGATGAACTTCATGCAGTGGTATGTTGCTGAACAGCGTGAAGAAGAGTTGCTTTCAAGAAGGGCGATCGAACTGTTTGACATAATTGGAGAGGAAGGTATCGGATTGTGGACGATTGACCAGGAAATCGGCAAACTAGAGCAAAGCATTCAGGGTGGTGAAACCGGAGCCCCAAACTAAGACTGATCGCCGCCATCATTTAAAATTCCAGACCCGTAGATGATGCGGGCTTTTTTTATCAGAAATTAAGATAAAAGGTGCTTAACATCACGAAGGCATGCCTTCTTTCTTCTTTTAAAAAGCTGGAGACCCTATATTGAAGGCTGATTTCCAGTTTTGATTTGCCCGTAAACAACCAGCCTACCCCGCCATTCAACCGGTTTTCACCAAAATCAACGATCCGTTTACTGAATGAATACAGGAACTCATCCGAAATGATGAGATACATCTCACCCGGGTCCAGCACTTCCCCGTTCAGAGGAAGGTCGAGCGACAAACGATAACGCCATCGATGAATCAGGCCGGCCGGCCGCCATCGCTGCTCCAGGCGTATTCTGTTCCCGTAGCGGTTCACACCTATCGACGTAATGAAACCGGCCTGCGCCATCAAGCGGTGTTCAAACCCGGGCGTTTCATCCAGGGGGTCAAGCCACCGGATCAGATAGCCTAGGCTGAAGGACTTGTTGACAAAGGCTCTGTAGGTCCCAAAAATGGATATCTCCGCATTATTCAGACTGTATGCCCAGGGAACCTGCTCCGGGTCAGGCTCCCGGAAGGTATTAAACGTAACGGCTTTTATATTGGCCTGCCACCGCTGTTGTACCCTCCAGGTAACTGAAAGCTCCGGCTGCCAGCTAATAAAAGGTCCTTCCTGTGCAAAAAGGCCACACACAGGGAATATTATGATGAATATGAAAAAATAATACCTGATCTTAATATAATATATTGTCAATTTGTCGCCGGATGATTATTCTTTTCCCAATATACATGCCCCGCTGGTCGAAGGTCAGTTCATGACTGACCAATTGCCGGTCTCTTTCCCCGTCCACTTCAAATTCATAACGGATGGTAAGCCCCTGATCAACACCACTCAAAGCTGCGTTAATGACGGAAGCCGGGTCGATGTCGGGATCACGAGTGGAATATTGTTTTTGCATCCTCCTAACCATATACCGGTTATAATGCTCCTCGAGATACTGCCGGATGTTCCTTCGGATATCTTCAGGAAGTTCCTGCAAGGTGATCACTACTTCTACATCCTCAAGAGATCCTTTCTCAGTAAATTCAACACTCATTCGCCTTCGGTTTATCCTTAGTTTACATTCAAAACTGCGGCTTTCCCCATCGGTTTCCATAAAATACCTTTCACGACGGGCATTTTTCAGAATCCCTTGTAAGATATTCATGGCCTTATCAGGCATCTGATCTCTTTTTATCTTTTCTTCCTTTTCCCGTTTTAACTCCTGGGCAAAGGATTCTGATGCAGCTATCCGGAATAATACAGAAAGCAGAACCAAGAAGATCATTATGTACCGTACCGGAAATTTCACAATCTCATATTTTGAATAATGGTTTTACTCCCGGGAAAAACAATTCATCCTTTACAAAATAACAAATGAAAATGATACCGCAGGAGTTAATGCCAAATATTTAACCAAAAAAATTATGCCAATTCCCCGTCTTCCCGAAGGCAGAGCCTGTCCCAAAGTTTGGATAGGGCTGTGCGTTTGATGACTTTGGGAATGATAATATCCCACAAGCCATATACCAGCCTGTAGGCAATTCTGAGATCATGGTGCAGGCGGTATGGGGACGGAGGTTGAGAACCAGAGGTTCGAAATCCCGCAAAAAGCGGGAATGGAAGGTGGAAGATGGAGGTTGTGTGGATGCCTGAAGTGAGTTAGCTGACAGGGCGAGCCACATAAATCCACGGGTAACGCTATATCTCTGTGTTTACATCCTCATCCTTAAATCCGGTCATGATCGAATTATTCCAGATTACCACAGGTCCCTTTTTGCAAAGATCCTGGCATTTGGTCTTAACCAGGGTATGGTTTTCACCAAACCTTTCAGCAAGGATTCGTTTTAGCAACCTGTATATCATTTTTGCTCCTCGCTCTTTACATTTTTTACCTGTGCATACACATAAAATATGCTCCACTTTTTTTGTTCCCTTCATATGGATTCGATCAATCTGGCAAGTGCCCCCATTAAGAACCCCTTAAGTACCAGGTATTATTTTCCAATGGAATTACACGATATGTTCACAAATGTTCCGTTCTTTGTGCCGTTGGATATAAATATTTTTTTTGCTTCAGGGCGCAACCATCTGCATCAGGATACCGCATATCCAGGCGCCGTAGGTGCCGAGAGCATATCCTAAAACGGCCAGTAAAACTCCAACAGGCGCAAGTGAAGGATGGAAAGCTGCCGCGACCACAGGGGCGGATGCTGCTCCGCCAATATTGGCTTTGCTTCCCACAGCAAGAAAGAAATACGGTGCCTTAACAAGTTTCCCTACGATCAACAGCAGGATGATATGGAAGACCATCCAAATCCCTCCTATCAGGAATAATCCGGGATTGTCGAAGATCTTCAGGATATTCATTTTCATGCCTATGGTAGCCACAAGAAAATAAATAAATACGCTCCCTATTTTGGATGCTCCCGCACCTTCATAATTCCGCAACCGGGTAAAAGACATAATGATGCCGAAAGAAGTGGAAAGCACGATCAGCCAGAAGAAATCCGAAGTCAGGCTGAAGCGCTCCAGAGCTGGAAACTGTGTGGCAAAAAAGGGAGCGATCCGGTCCGACATATAATGCGCGAGAGCCGTGAAGCCAAAAGCTATGCCCAGGATGATCATAAAATCCGACAGGTTGGAGATCCTGGCGATGCTTAGGGAGAAATCATGCATTTTCTTTTTTAGAACATTGACTGCCGTAGAATCAGCCCTGAAAAAATTATCAAGATCATCAGACCTCCCTACTCCCAATAACAGAAAAGCCATCCATATTTCCGCAACGATAACATCCACAGTGATCATGATCGAATAAAGCCTGTCGGAGGGACTGAATATCTCATACATCGCTGCCTGGTTAGCGCCTCCCCCGATCCAACTTCCGGCGATGGTAGTCATCCCGCGCCAGACAGCCTCAGGCCCCGCCCCCCCGATCGTCTCCGGAGAAAATGTGCTGACAATCAAAATCGCCAATGGCCCGCCGAGGATGATCCCCACAGTTCCGGTGAAAAACATGATCAGCGCCTTGGGCCCGAGCCTTAATATCTCTTTGAGGTCGATGCTCAGCGTAAGTAAAATCAGGCTGGCAGGAAGCATATACCTGGAAGCAACAAAATAAAGATTCGAAGCATCCGGGTCGACCACATGAAAAGTTGTTAGCAGAGAAGGGATGAAATAACATAGTAATAACATCGGGATCACCTTGTAAAACTTCCTGAAAACCGGCCGGTTGCTGGAGGAGGTTTTGAAAATCACCCCGAGGATCACCATAATAAGTCCTAAAACTATCGCATCGTTTTTTATCAACGGCTCCATAGATCAGTTATTCAATATCTTTTAATATTTCAATGAATTCACTCAATATCATAGCTGTAGCCCCCCATACGGTCTTGTTCCCAATATCAAAATAGGGGGCTTGTATCCTGAATTTTTCACGGATAAGCATGTCCTTTATTTTCCGGATTTTTTCATCCTTAAGCTCGCTGACACAACATTCCAGCACCTCGCTTACTTCCGAAGGATCAGGATGATAGACAGGTACAGAAGGATATAGGCCAATCACCGGAAACACATCGTAGTTGCTGGCCTGGATATATAAGGGACTCAGGCTGCCGATTATCTTCACATCCCTTGTATCCACGCCAATCTCCTCATGCGTCTCCCGCAAAGCGGTGGCTGTACGATTCCGGTCATGGTATTCTTCCTTACCTCCCGGCAAGGCAATCTGGCCGCTGTGCACACCGTTATAAAAGGGTCGCTGGATCAGGGGAAAGCAAAGATCGCCTTCTCTTTCAAATAACATCAATAATACGCTGCTCTTGACGGGCGGACTGTCAATCTCCCAGTCAAATTCCTTTTTGCCACGGCAGGAAGCGGCCATCAACAACTGCGCCTTCCTGCCCGGAAGAGGCTGTATCAGCCGCTCTTCCAACTTTGAAAAAAAACCGGAATCAGCATTGGTTGTCATTCTGCAAATATAACGTGATAATATTAATTCGCTGCTTACCCCTATTTCCCGTTATTTTGAAAAACCAGATTACCGGTCAAGGCTTGCAATTATCTGATATTTGGATTACTTTTCCACATTATAAGTCGCTATTATGACAATAAATACACGAAAGGTTTTCAAGATATATAAAACCCTTGACAGGGAACAAATCCAGATCATACTGGACAAAAAGATTGAAGGAAGTCATACTATTGATGAATGGCTGAAGAGATTATATAAGTTGGCCGTCATGGACTCTATCGGTGACGACACACGGCAGCGATCGGGGAATCTTTCGATAACATTCGGTATTTTCTTGATTTTCACAGTCATCCTGACCATCAGCAAACCTTTCATGTTCTTTTTTCCCCTGGGATTCCTGATGCTGTTCGGGTATTTTATTTTTAACTATTATACCTTAAGCAAACTCGACATAGGAAATCACCTTCGCCTTTTTATGGTTCCCCTGCTGGAGCATCTCCAGGATGAAAAAATGGTGAAGGGATATTTTTTCTTCCGGATGGACCTTTCGATGCCGGATCGAAAAGAAAAACTTGTCCAGACCGTTGAAGAAGGTGAGCATGCAAAAATTTACAAGCACCACTGGATGGATGGCGAAATGACCCTGAACGATGGCATTAAGATTACCTGGGAAATAGATGATACGGTAAAAAAAGTACAAAGGAATATCCAGAAGATAGCCTCGAGGTCGGATCTGACAAGCAAGATTTATATGGACCTGACCAGCAAGATTAAAAATATTGTTTTTGTCGATCATGTGCTGAAAATGAGATTCTTTGCTCCGGTCGATAGCTTCAAACCACTTGAAGATGGTGTGAGCACCAGCAAGGACGGCAATTATTATTATTTTCAGATTGAGCAGACCGATCAATCAGGAAACCTTGATGAAGGCATGGACCCCAGGGCTTTTATAAACGCCCTGTCAGCCGGATATAAAAAGGTAAAGCCCCTAAAAAAGTAGTTGTCAGGTGTCGCCCCATGCAAAAATAATTCACGGTATTTTTTTTATTATTCCTTACCTGTCATAAAATGGAAACCCCATCGCTTATTTTAACCTCATAGAAAAGCGGTAGTTGTCCGAATTTTTCACGGTAAGCATTCCCTATCTCCTGTTCCAATTTTTCTACCGGCGTATCTTTAACGAGGTTGATCGTACATCCCCCGAAACCGCCGCCCATCATCCGGGCTCCTGTTATATGATCATTGTCTACTGAAAGGTCTACCAGATAATCCAGTTCATCACAACTCACCTCGTATTTATTGCTGAGCCCGCGATGTGTTTCATACATCCTGGATCCAAAGGAGGCAATGTCGCCCTTTTCAAGATCCCCGCAAGCCAGCAGGACACGCTCGATTTCACCGACGACATAATCACAGCGTTGATAGTCCGTATTATCCATCCGGTCCCGGAACGACTCCAGAACGGCCGGCGTAACATCACGCAGACTGCGTACTTCCGGAAGCTCCGATTGAATGATTCTCACGCCCGATTCACACTCCGCCCGACGGGTATTATATTCAGAGGAAGCCAGGGAATGTTTCACCTGGGTATCTATAAGGAGGACTGAAGTGTTTTTCATTTCAAAAGGAAAATACTGATGCCCGAGAGAGCGGCAGTCCAGCCGGAAAACATAATCCATCCTTCCGAAAACGGAAGCGAACTGGTCCATGATCCCGCAATTAACACCGACAAAATCATTCTCCGCCCGTTGTGACAACCTGACCAGTTCCATCTTTTCTTCACCCAGTGCAAAGAGGGTATTTAAACCATATGCCATACCGCACTCGATCGCTGCGGAGGAAGACAGACCCGCGCCGATGGGTATATCACTGCCAAAAACGCAATCAAAGCCCTTGACAGGATGCCCTCTTTTATGCAATTCTCTGATCACCCCCATCAGGTAATTGGGCCACCCCATAGGTGTGTATTGCAGGTAATCGACCCTGGTCTCATAGGCCTGGTCCAGGTCCATCGCGTAAAAACGGCATTGATCCGAATGATTTTCAGCCAATGCAAAAACCACTTCCCGGTCGATGGCCGCGGGCAGCACGAATCCGTCATTATAATCCGTATGCTCCCCGATCAGATTGATCCTGCCGGGCGCTCTGACCAGCATGGGGTCACCGCTGAACACTTCGAGATACTTGTTTTTTAATTTAAGAAAATCCATAACACTACCAGAACAGAATGTATAAAATGGCTATGATCAGAAGGATTCCCACTGCGCCGATATTAAAGGCGGTAGAGGTCTTGAATAATTCCGGGTCAATCATATAAAACTTCCTATGAACCTTCGGGTAGCGTACATTCAAAATCAGGATCAGGCCCAGGAAGATAAAGAGTACCGCCAGCATAAACAGGGATTCTATGCCCAGGTGGTTTAGTGGCACGAACAGGGTAAGTCCTGCAATCAGGGCTAAGAATCCAAGGATCATGATAAACCAGCCTGTTCTTACCATACGCCCCGTTTCCGGTGTTCGCTCAATGTCCTGGTGCATCTTGCCTTTCGGATCGATCATGCTGAAAACGAAGGCCACTACAGCCAGGATGATAAACACATAACTCATGCGCAGGATAAAAGGCATCTCCGGGTACATCCATTTGATCAGGATACCTGCCGGGATGGTGATAATGGCAGTCCACAAGGCCGCATTAGCTGTTGCCTGACGCCAGAATAACCCCATACAGAAAACCACCACCACGCCGGGATAGATATAACCCGTATATTCCTGGATATACTGAAAAGCCTGGTCGAGGCCGCCAAGCAGGGGCTTAGCCATTAAAACGGCGACCACGAGGGCAATAAGGGACACTATCCTTCCGACGAATACCAGTTGCCGTTCAGTAGCCCCGGTATTAAAATGCGCTTTATAAACATCCATGGTGAAGATCGTCGATGTGCTGTTGATCATGGAGGCCAGGGAAGAGACGATAGCCGCGACCAGTGCGGCGAAGGCGAGCCCCCGGATGCCTGCCGGCACGAAGTTCTTCAACAGCCAGGGATAGGCTTCATCGGCCTTGGTGATGCTCCCTGACGGATCAAACTGGCGCAACAACTCCGGGTCATTGAATAATACATAGGCGGCGATGCCGGGGATAATCACGATCAGGGGGATCAGTATCTTCAGGTAGCCGCCAAAAATAAGGCCCCGCTTGGCATGACTCAGATCCTTGGCCGCCAGGCCTTTCTGTATGATATACTGGTTGAATCCCCAGTATCCGAGGTTGGTCAGAATCATCGCCCCGAATATTACGGCGAGGCCGGGCAGGTAATCATAGGCGCTCTCCGTGCCTCCAAAGCCGTCGGGAACGGTATAGCCCTGCGGAATGATCATCTGGAAATGATCAGCAGCCTTCTCGTAGATAACACCGAAGCCTTTCAATATGCCCTCGCCGCCGGAGACGGCATCCAGTGCCAGGAAGGTAGTGATCAACCCTCCAACGACAAGGAAAACCACCTGCACCACATCAGTCCAGGCTACTGCCTTTAAACCGCCATAGATCGAATAGAGCCCGGAAAAGAAAGCCAGGCCGATGATCCCCCACCATAAGGGAATGCCCATGATCTCGCGCAAGGCAAGGGCGCCCAGGTAACTGACGGAGGTGAGGTTGACGAAAACATAGACGAGGAGCCAGAAAATGGCAAAGGCCGTACTGACACCCTGGTTATACCGTTCCTTCAGGAACTGAGGCATCGTATATATCTTTTTTTCAAGGAATACCGGCAGGAAATACTTACCTACAATAATAAGGGAAGCACCTCCGATCCATTCGTATGCGGCAATACCGAGACCGATCCGGTAGCCGGAACCCGACATTGCAATAAAATGTTCGGCAGAGATATTGGCAGCAATAAGCGAAGCCCCGATAGCCCACCAGGTGAGTGACCGGTTGGCCAGGAAATAATCCTGGGAGGTTTTTTCTTCTCCCTTTTTTGTCCTTGAGATCCACAATCCCAGGCTGACGATGAACAGGACATATACAAAAAAAACAATGAAATCGATCGTCGAAAAACTCATGGTCATCAAATTATTAAAAAGTGAATTAAGATTTGCGAGACCAAATATAAAAAAAATCGATAAGTTAACTATCCGGCGGGCAGCTATAGAATAAATATTTAATGATCTGTATATCCAGTGGCTTGGTTATGCGTAATATTGCCCTTGCGGATTATTATTTTATTCATAAAATTTATAATTTTAGTCAGTTATAACCTTAATAAGGTAAGACCATGAAAAACGTATCCATCAGCCGAAGAAGATTTATCCGGAGAACGTCACTCGCAGCGGCGGCCCTTACCAGCGCGGGACTCATCACTACTGCCTGTCGCACCGGGTCGAAACCTGAAACGGCAATCCCTGTCAGGACGCTTGGAAGGACCAATGAATCCATCACCATCCTGGGTTATGGCGGTGGATCGCAGTTCATGCGCATGCCCGACGGCGAATGGGAGCCCCACCTGGAGCATGCTTTGAATGCCGGTATCAATTATTTCGATACCGCCTCCAGTTACGGAGCCAATACTGATAAACCAAGCGAGGCAAGGTTTGGCGAAATATTGCCGCCCCACAGGAAAAAGATCCTTCTCTTAACGAAGATACACGAGAGAGATCCGGATAAGGCGAGGCGTGAATTTGAAAGAAGCCTGGAGCGGTTAAAAACTGATTATGTGGATATACTGCTGATCCATGCCATCAAGGATGAAGATACGCTGACAGGGATTGAAACAGGCACTTATGCCCTCCTGCAGCAACTGAGAAAGGAAAAAATGGTTCGTTATACGGGTTTTTCAAGCATGGACAGTGCCGGTCGATCCAGGGATCTGATCGATAACCTTGATTTTGACATAACCCTGCTGGCTATCAATCCCACAAGGTACGGAAATTTCGTGGAGACGGCCCTGCCGGCTGCCCGGAAGAAAAACATGGGTGTTATCGCCATGAAGGTGATGCGAGATATTGTAAATGATTATGCCGGGCCCAGGGAGCTGATCGAATATGCCTGGAACCGGGAAGGCGTTAACTGTGCTTTGGTAAGCCATACGGGCATGGCGCCACTCGAGGAAAACATCAGCCTGGCGGTTCAATACGGCAATAACCCGGCAGCTGCAGCCAACAGATTCGACCTGGAAGAGCGCCTGGCACATCTGGCTGGCCCTAAACACCTGGTCTATGCCAGGCCGGGATATGCTGATGGGGTATATGTTTAGCAGCCTAGTATTTAAATAGTATCAACAGGTGTACAGTATATGGATTTGAAGAAGGTCAGATTTCTTTTTTTCGTTATTACCACCGGACTGATGGTGGCAGCAGGGGGCTGCAAGGTATCCGACAAACCCTACAAGCCCAGTAAACACATGGAATATTCCCGTGGCACCAACACGGTGAAGGAAAGAAGGGTCAATGATATCCAGTACCGGAATGCCTACAAATATGATACCTATGGCGCCAAAAACCGCAAGCATTTCAAAAAGAGGCGTAAAAGGATAGAAAAAAAGAAATGGTTCTTCGGTTTGTTTTAATAGCGGGACCGCCGCTCCTGCCGGAACATCTCAAGCATTGACCTGAGCCTGTCAACGATTTCGGGATGGTCTTCGGCAAGGTTATCCTTCTCGCGGATGTCCAGCGCCAGGTCATACAACTGAATTTCGGGATCTCCGGTCGTCCCTTCATAGGACCACCCGCCCGAACCCCTGGCCAGGACCAGTTTCCACTTACCTTCTCTCACAGCATAATCACCGTCGAAGGACTGCATGACCAGTTGATCCCGCTGCCCTTTATATTCTTTCTCACCGAAAAGTGCCGGTAAGTGACTAAAGCTGTCCTCCCCGGCATTATAGGGCAGTTCGCGGCCGGTCAGATCAGCACAGGTAGCAAGCAGGTCGGTCAGACAAACCAGCTGATCGCTGCTGGAGGAGGGTTCTACCTTACCAGGCCAGCGGACGATATAAGGCACGTGGTGCCCCCCTTCCCAGAGGTCCGACTTCATCCCGCTGAAAATATAATTGGCTTGATGTCCGGTCTCGCCGATATTCTCGGGCCACCAGTAAGCGCCGTTATCGCTGGTCAGGATCACCAGCGTATTGCCGGCCACGCCGGCCTGGTCCAGCACCCGTGCCACCTCACCAACCGTATGATCTACCTGGGCAACAAAATCACCGTATAAACCTGCTGCCGATTTTCCCCGGAAGGCCTCCAGCGGGACCCACGGAGTATGCGGGGCAGCCAGGGGCAGGTAAAGGAAGAAAGGTTCTCCGGGCCGGT
>CAZYDB010000071.1:11676-16600 GCA_964645995.1 uncultured Roseivirgaceae bacterium | reverse complement strand
CCTTTCATTCATGGTACAGGCACAAAAGCAAGATCCGGTCAGGCAAATGATCGATCGTGAGATCGAGGCGATCAGGTCGACCGTGATTGAATGGCGGCATCATCTGCATGAACATCCGGAGTTATCAAACAGGGAATACAACACCTCGGCATTTGTTGCTGAACATCTGCGTTCCTTCGGTCTTGAGGTGCAGACGGGCATCGCGCATACCGGTGTGGTCGGCATCCTCGCCGGCGGCCGGCCCGGTCCGGTAGTGGCCATCCGTGCAGACATGGATGCATTACCGGTAAAAGAAAGGGTGCCTATCCCCTGGGCCTCCTCTGCCAGAGGAGAATTTAATGGTAAGGAAGTGGATGTGATGCATGCCTGCGGTCATGATGTGCATATGTCTATCCTGCTGGGCACGGCTAAGGTGTTATCGAAAATCAAAGAAGAAGTCCCGGGTACTGTCAAATTTATCTTTCAACCTGCAGAAGAGGGGGCACCTGCCGGTGAAGATGGGGGCGCTGAACTGATGGTAAAAGAAGGCGTTTTAAAAAACCCCGATGTGGAAGCTATCTTTGGACTTCATATTAAATCCGAACTGGAAATAGGGAAAATTCATTATAAGCCCGGAGGGTTTATGGCAGCCGTAAATTCCTTTAAGGTAATTGTTCATGGCAAACAGACCCATGGGTCACAGCCCTGGGCCGGCATTGATCCGGTAGTAACTTCAGCAATGATCATTAACGGTTTGCAGACGGTTGTATCCCGAAGAACCGAATTGACCAAAGAGGCAGCCGTTGTGTCTGTCGGAGCCATCCACGGAGGCGTCAGGAGTAATATTATCCCGGAAGAAGTAGAATTCATCGGAACAATACGCACCCTTGATTATGGCATGCGGGAAAAAATCCTTAAGGATATACCCCTGACCATCACCAAGATCGCCGAGAGCCAGGGCGCAACCGCCATAGTTGAAATTGACAAAGGATATCCGATCACCTATAATGATCCCGACCTGACGGCCAAAATGGTTCCCAGCCTGAAATCAGCGGTCGGGAAAGATAATGTAACTCTTGCAAAAGCATGGACGGGCGCAGAGGATTTTTCTTTCTTTCAACAGGAAATTCCCGGACTCTATTTTTTTCTTGGCGGCACTCAAACCGGACAGCTTGACAAAGCTTATCCACATCATACCCCTGATTTTTTCGTTACTGACGATTCAATGGAACCCGGCATCCGGACCTTCTGTTACCTGGTAATGGACTATGCAAAAAACAGAAAATAATTCCTTCCCCTATCAAGAACCGGAGAGAAAGAAGTTTTTACCTGTATTTTTTCATCAAAACATTGAACTAACAGGGGGACTACCTTTGTTTAGATAAAAGATCATTTTTTTAAGCGTATTGTTCAATTTTTTCGGAGGCAGAATCATGAGGCACAATAAATACATCTTAATACTATTTTTGACCATATCTATGCCCCTACTGATAGTTGGTCAGGATAGAACTGATTATAAAATCAGGCTTATCAAGCTTAAAACCGGAAAAACCAAAATGCTCAATGAAGGCCGTAAGATACAGTTTAGATTAAAAGATTTTGAAGGGAAGTACAAAGGTCGAATCACTGATATCAGCAGCGACAGCATAGAGATCGATGAAGTATGGATTCCTGTTGACCGCATCCGGTCTATCCGGATCAAAATGCGCGGTACTACCATCGCCGGATCCAGCCTGACCGGATTGGGTGTGGTGACGGGGGGACTGGGTACCTGGATTTTAGTCGCCACGCTAAAAGAGGGAGGGCTGGCTCCTCTTGTTGGTATAATCATTGGCGCACCGGCAATAGGCGCCGGTGCATTGGCGATAGCCATAGGCGCCCCAATGGTTTTTATCGGCCGTAAATTCGACCTTGAGTATCAATGGACGCTGGATATTGTCCCTGAAAACTAAGGGCTGAAATTACAACCTGTAAATTTCAGCCCCGGAAGATATAATTGAAACTCGCTTGTTTGTCCTGCGATCTTTACAGATAAAGATAGCGGTGGCAATCGGTACAGAGATCATCTTCCCAGCCGCCTCTTAATTTTTTGGGATGTTCAAAGTAAAGACTCTCATTCAACTTAGCAAAAGATTCCTTTTCATTTTCACCCTGAGCAACGATGGTGTGGCAAATATCACAATCCTTCCTGATGATATCTCCTTCCGCACTGACATGTTTATCATCGTGGCACCGGAAACAACCATTATAGGTTTTATGGCCTATATGATTAGGATAAACATCCCAGCTGGCATTCATTTCAGGGAATATATTGTTATTAAACTCCTTTATTATACCAGCTATGGCTTTTTCAATATCCTCCTTCCTGGTTTCATATATTTCCGGCATCTCCTCCTTGTAATAATCCAGGGTATAATTCCGGATAACCGTAAGCGCCGTATCGGTTGTCGGATAGGGATCAATAAAAAGATCCATGGCTACTTTTTTAATATAGGGAAGATCTTTGGGGATATCGTCTGATGTCAGCGCATGATCGATAAACCGTTGTGGTGTATTATAATCGTGAGAAGGCCGGTTATGGCAATCCATGCAATCCATTTCACGGGAAGTTTTTTCAGCAAGTGTTTCCTCATCCAATGTTAATTCTTCATCATTATAAATGATCACTTCCCCGGTCTTCTGATTAGTATATTTCACATAAGGGATCATCTCCCTGTTTTCTCTTAAGGGCACATATTCAATCTTAACATCAGGGTTGATATGCCAGTGTATTCCTTCAGAAAGGCCGAAGGCGCTATACGAAGCACCTATTTTCATCTGCAGACTGATGTTCCATTCCGTATTTGCACTATCGGTAAGATAATGCTTCGTATTTCTTAACTGCCTGGAATAGAATTTCTGAGGCCAGTGGCATTCCTCGCAGGTTTCCCTGGCTGGTCTCAGATCCGTTATTGGTGTTGGAATCGGCCTGTCAAAGTCATCCGTCATTACGGCATATACCTGCCTGAGACCGGCTAATTTCGACCGGGCATACCAGTCAGCGCCGGTACCCACATGACAATCAACGCAAGCAACTCTTGCATGGGGTGAATTCTGATAAGCCGTATATTCGGGCTTCATAACCTCATGGCATACTTCCCCGCAGAACTCTACGGATTCTGTATAATGAAAAGCTTCATAGCTCCCAATACCAGTCAGAAAGAGCAGAAACAAGGTGCCTACGCCAAAAATCAATGTCGCATTCCGGTATCTTGACAAATTCATATCGATAACCGGCCATCTCCGCTCTTTATGCTCTTCGTCTCTCTTTTTCCTGCTCTTAACCTCTATCAACATACCGATAGGGATCAAAATCAGGCCCAGCAAGAGGAATGCCGGAATTACTATATAGGTAAATAAACCCAGGTAACTATTACCCTGCTCCCAGAAATATCCAATTACAGCGGAAAACAAAAACATAAATAGACTGACGCCGGCAATGGTAGTTCCTATGAAGGAAACGGTATTGTAATACGATCTTGGAAGTTTCATAAAAAAAGGTATTTACATTCAACAATGTTTTAAAAAGTAACCGAAAAGTAATACTATAATTTTTAACTTGCTCTTCATCTGACATGATATATATCATGCCCGGAAAGGGATATATCATGTTTATCAGATCTTATACCAAAAACCGACTGTTTTTCCAATCCGGAGGCAACATGCTGCCCGGATTTTCACGGCCTGCCACTTTGGCACAAAGAAGAACAAACCGAAAATCAACTCTGTTATTATCCCTCATTATTAACCCATTGAAGAGATCTTTTTCAGGAGTATTATGTCGCGGATTGTCATTATTCTCCCTTTAAGATCAATTACATTATCTCTTTCAAATTCTTTAAGGATCCGAATAGCACTGTCTTTTGACATTGAGGTGAGGTCGGCGAGGTCCTGTCTTGATAAATTCAATTCGAAATGATCGGATTGATAAAAATCGTTAGCAAGATAGAGCAAACCATCAGCCATCCTGCCCATCATCTGCTTCTGGGTAAGGCTTACCAGTCGTTGATAAAAATAATTGCTATGGGAGCTGCGATGCTGAATCACGGCGCAGGCAAAATCACTATTCGCCTGCATAGCTTTTTTGAAATTTTCTACTTCAATAAAACAAACCTGTACATCGGTCAGGGCTGAAACAGAGAACTGATTGACTTCATGGGCATATACATTGGATTCATCGATCAATTGCCAGGGCCCCAGTAGCTTAAACAAAAGGTTTTTCCCATGAAACCCTTCAATATACATTTTGGCAAATCCTTTGATCAACGAAATGACATGGGTAGAAGTAAGACCTTGTTTCTGTATCAGCTCACCGGCCCGGAAACGAACGGAATACCGGTTCTTATTGATCATTTTCAGTTCTTCAGGACCCAGGAGGTTGAAAAACGGGATCCTGACGGAACACTCAACACAATTAACACATTCTTTTATGGCTTCCCCCAGCATATTCATGTAATCGATCGTGGATAAATTATAACTGAACAGGGTCAGCTCTAAAAATTATTCCGGAAACAAAAAAGCCCCGATAAAATCGGGACTTTTTTCTAAACATTCTATTAATTAAAAACTTCAATTGAGTTTCGAAGCAGCGCTTCAGCATATCCGGGATTATGGATGCCCAGACTCATGTCTTCAAGGACCAGCAGGTAGTTATACAAGGCGCCCACCTCATCAGACGGAAAAGTACCTTCGACGGCATGGCCATCAGCAAGCAATCCGGCAGTTTCGAGTTCTCCGGCAAGGGTAGTCAGCAAGCCTTCGATATCGGTCTGGAAATTACCAACGTTAAAGTCTTCCGCGCCATCATGACAAGAGGCGCAAACCGCTATTGAAGGATTGAAGGTATGACTGCCCTCTGCCTGATGACAAATGGTACATGATCCTTCTGACCGGTGTGTGGACTGTC
>CAZYDB010000071.1:9260-11666 GCA_964645995.1 uncultured Roseivirgaceae bacterium | reverse complement strand
CCGGTCGGATAGCTTGTGGATCCTGCCACTTCGTATCCGCCAATACCTTCCAGCATCGTGGCCTGCGGGCCATGATGCGGACCGTAGCGAGTACTGGTGATCTCAGTGGTGGCTCCATCGGAAACATTTGGTCCACTCCTTGGCTGATGGCAATTAGCACAAAGATTGCTGTTATCGCCAAGATCGAGTTCTGATCCATCGATCAGCAGTGTAACCGGACTATTCTTCCGCACCGCATAATCGGGGCCTTCATTTTCGAAATCTAGCGTCTCATGGAAATCGTGGCAGGTCATGCAACTGATGCGTGTTCCATTGATAATGGTACCCTCCGCCAGATCGCGATTACCTGACTTAGCAAAGAACATGAATCCCTCATTAGAGTGACAACTGGCACAGTCCACTCTGTTCCCGGCAAAACCAACTGTGGCACCGGCAGCATGTCCTGAGGTCTCATAATCATCCTCCACAGCAGTTTTCGTCTCAATATTATGGCATTCCAGACAGACAGCCGTTCCGGCAACCCCGGGCGTTCCATCATCTCCCTGGGGTCCTGCCGGTCCTGCCGGTCCGGCGGGACCCGGAGGGCCTTGCGGGCCTTCGCAACTCGTCATCAAGGCAAAGCCAATCAGTAACCCGGCCATCGATAACAAATTAAAAAAAGTACACTTTCTCATGATTAAAAGCTGTTTTAAAAAGATTTCATTTAATTTCTTTCTTCATGCAGCTATAGCTATTCTGCACAAGTATAAAATTACGATGGGATTAGTTCGGGTCCAATCAATACTACATGATATAATGGTCCGATTGCAGTATATTTTTTAAATAAAAAGAGGTAAAAAAATCAAACAGGAACTGATATATATCAAAAATAATATGATATATATTGTTACCATAATTTAATAATCAGGTGAGCCACCGGGCCAGATCCCGGGCAAAATAGGTAAGGATCATATCAGCTCCCGCCCGTTTGATGGACATAAGTAATTCCATAGCCACTTTCTGCTCATCGATCCATCCGAGCTGCCCGGCGGCTTTAACCATAGAATACTCACCGCTTACATTATAGGCTGCCACCGGAACATTGACCTGATCCCTGATGCGGCGAATAATATCAAGATAAGGTAATGCCGGCTTAACCATGATGATATCAGCACCTTCCTGGATATCGAGCTCCACTTCCCGGAGAGCCTCCCGGGCATTCGGCGGGTCCATCTGGTAGGAACGCCGGTCACCGAATTGTGGTGTCGACTCGGCAGCTTCCCGAAAAGGGCCATAAAAAGCGGAAGCATATTTGGCGGCATAACTCATCACCGGGATGTCCTGATAGCCCTCACCATCGAGCGCCTCACGGATAGCACCGACCATTCCATCCATCATCCCAGAGGGAGCGACCATGTCAGCACCGGCATGGGCATGGGTGATCACCTGCCTGCCCAGCATTGCAAGGGTTGCATCATTATCGACAGTACCGTTACGTATTGCCCCGCAATGTCCATGGTCGGTATATTCGCAGAAACAAACATCCGTTATAACATATAAATTGGGAACGGTATCTTTTACCGCTTTTACCGCACGCTGTATGATGCCTTCTTCCTTCATTGCATCGGAACCTTCCGCATCCTTTTGGCCCGGAATACCAAACAGTATAATAGCCGGGATACCCATCTGATCGATCTCTTTAACTTCTCTGACAATATTATCGATCGATAACTGATCATTCCCCGGCATCGAACTGATCGGGTTTCGCACGCCTTTTCCTTCAACAACAAAAAGCGGCTGAATGACATCATCGATGGTAAGGTTGGTCTCCCGAACCATTCTCCGGATATTTTCGGTTGTTCTTAATCTGCGCGGACGGTAATAGGGTGTGAACATCTTATCAATTTTATATTATTATAATTCTTTTTAATGATCCTTCTCGTCAAGTATTTTTCTGACTGTTTCATGGGCACAAAGCACACTGTCACCTACACTTATCCCTTTCCGGATATTCCCTGCAATATATAACCCTGGATATTCTTTTTCAACACAGTCAAATAATGACTGTATCTCTTTGTAGCCCACATGATATTGAGGAATTGCCCTGGGCCATTTCCTCATTCTTATCAATGCCGGTTTACCCCTCAACCCTACCAGGGAATCGAGTTCTTCATACACCAGCTCTCCTAACTGGTCATCGGTAAGCATCGCATGATCCGGCTGCCGGGTTCCTCCAACAAAAGTAGTGAAGGCAACATACCCTTCAGGCGCCCGGTTGGGGAAAATCGTGGAACTCCAAATCGAACCGAGGATGCGCTTTTTCTCAACCGCAGGTATGAGGAACCCAAAACCATCCAGGCTGCGTTCTACATCCGTAGCCTTGAAACCGGTAAAAACAACGGCAACCGGGGGATAATAGATATTATC
>CAZYDB010000071.1:0-9250 GCA_964645995.1 uncultured Roseivirgaceae bacterium | reverse complement strand
TCTGCCTGGTATAATCTGCCAGGCCGGATAATAATCTGCCGAGCGGAACAGCCGGTATTGTGATGATAACCCTGTCATAATCGGATTTTTCTTCCTTCCCGTTATGTAAAGTAGTTATCCTGTATTTGCCGTTCAGCGGCTGTATTCCTGTGACTTCGGTATTTAAAGAAACCTTCCCCTTAAGTTTACCGGTCAATGTTCCTGGAAGGGTGTCCAGTCCATTAACAAAGGAAAAGAGCTTCGCCCTGTCTTTCGCTACTTCTTTTCGTTTTTTCCTCTCCCTGGCTCCTTTGATCGTGCCTTTGATCAGGCTTCCATAGTTCTGCTCCAGGGCGTAGAGTTTGGGAAAGGCGGCGGCAGTACTCAGGTGCTCGGGATCGCCGGCATAAACACCTGCCACAAAAGGGTTGATGGCATAATCCAGAAATTCCCTGCCCAGCCTGTGACGCACAAAATCAGCCAGAGAGATATCTTCCCTGGAGGCAGGTTTAATAAAAGGCTCTTTTAAAAGTCGCAATTTAGCCTTTAAGGAGAATAAAGGCGTTTTCAAAAAGGTTCCTGCCGACATAGGCACCTGGTGTAATCCCCCGTTCTTAACAATATAACGTTTGTTGGAGGCCTCATTTCCATACACTTTCTGATCATCAAGTCCCAGGTCCGTTACCAATTGTTTAAGGGCTTCAGAAGTTTCCAGTATGCTGTTGGGGCCATAATCGATGATAAATCCATCTGTCCGTTCGGTGATTATCGCTCCTCCGGTAGTATCTCCTTTTTCAAACAGCGCAGTATCCATGCCCGCTTCCTCCAGCCAGTAGGCAATGCTTAAGCCGGATATTCCGCCGCCAATAATTCCTATCTTTTCTTTTGAACGCATCAATCTATGTTATTATCGGTTCAATACTTGCTATTCAGTTGATGATATTTACTTTCCCTTTGTAAATATTACTTTATACCGTCCGCGAGAACCTTGGCTTATCTCCTTTTTTAGCCATGAGATTGGCGTCAAAATTCATGGCGATGTTACGGATAAGCAGCCGGCCCGAATTGCTTACGGTAAGGACTTCCTCCTCCAATGTTATCAAACCATCTTCTTCAAAGGATCGTAATGTAGCAAGGGCCTCTTGAAAATAATCATCAAAATTAATATTATATTTCTTTACGATCTTCTGCTTTTCCAGTCTGAAATTACACATCAGTTCCGTGATCACCTCTCTCCTTACAATGTCATCCTTGCTGAGGGCTATGCCTTTCAATACCGGTAGTTTGCCGTTATCGAGTTTCTCATAGTAATCTTTTAGTTTTTTCTTATTCTGGATATACAGGTCTGACAGCATACCAATGCTCGTTATGCCAAAGGCAAATAAATTAATCCCGGCATGAGTGGAATAACCCTGGAAGTTCCTGTAGAGCGTACCCTTTTTCATCGCTACAGTCAACTCATCATCCGGTTTGGCAAAATGATCCATGCCTATGTATTCGTATCCGGCAGAAGTCAGTTTCTCGATACTCAGCTTCAGTAATTGCAGCTTTTCTTCAACTGAAGGGATCCACTCATCCTTTATCAGCCTTTGATGCTTGATCATTTCAGGCAGATGGGCATAATTAAATACCGCCAACCGGTCAGGGTCCATCGAAAGGATCTTATCAATGGTTGATTCATAACTTTCCGGTTTCTGAAAAGGCAATCCATACATCAGGTCCAGGTTGAGGCTTTGGAAGCCCAACTCACGGGCCCATTCAACGGCTTTCCTCGTGATGCTTTCCGGCTGGATCCTGTTCACGGCCTGCTGTACTTTAACATCAAAATCCTGAACGCCCATGCTGCACCGGTTAAAACCCGAATCACTAAGCGCTTTCATATGGTCATAGGTCAACTCGCGGGGATCGATTTCCACCCCGATCTCCGCATGCTCCTGTAAATCAAAATAATGATGGATAATGTCCCCCAACCTGTTGATCTGTACGGGCGACAAATGAGTGGGGGTACCACCACCCCAGTGAAGTTGAATTATTTTCCGGTCCGGTCCTATCTCCCTCTTTAAAAGCTTGATCTCCTTCTCCAGGTAGTCGATATACTCATCGATTCGGTCCCAGTTCCGGGTCACCATCATATTACAGCCACAAAAATAACAGAGCGTATCACAGAATGGAAGATGAAAATACAGTGAAAGGTCCCGGTTTTCAATTGTTTCATCGTCCTTATGAATATGGGATATATATTCCTCATTGTTAATGCCTTCATGAAAATAGGGAGCCGTAGGATAGCTGGTATACCGGGGTCCGGGCTTGTCATATTTTTTCAGGAGATCTATATCAACCAATAATTTCTTCACATCCATTGTCTTCAGGATTTAGTTCTCAAAAATCAGGAAGCGTGCAGTCGTGTACTTTCTTCCCTTATTGTATCAACAAGAAAAGCGACATTATCTACGGGTATATCCGGCAGGATACCATGCCCCAGGTTAAAAACATGTCCACTATCCTTGCCGAAGGCTTCCAGCACCTTCAGGGTTTCTTTTTTAATGATCTCACGGCTACCGTATAAAACGGTTGGGTCGAGGTTGCCCTGTAAGGCTGCCACTCCGCCTACAGCTTCCCTGGCTTCTTCCAGGTCTGTCATCCAGTCAACCCCCAGCATATCGGCCCTGCTGTCTTTCAATTGACTGAGCAGGTCAATCCCTCCCTTGCTGAACAAGGTAACAGGCACGTGATACTGACTAAGATCTGCCACGATCCTTTTCATATATTGCCCTGAAAATTCCTGATACAGGTGAGGGGTTATTATTCCTCCCCAGGTATCAAAGACCTGAACTGCCTGAACACCGGCATTTATCTGCATGGCAAGATAGCGGCTGACTGATTGGGCCAGCAAGTCAAGTAAACGATGCAGCAGGGCGGGATCGGAATACATTATCTGTTTGATATGTTTAAAATTCCGTGTAGGCTTACCTTCTATCATATAGGTGGCCAGTGTGAAGGGAGAGCCGCTGAATCCGATCAGGGGCGTATTACCTGATAATTCCCTGCTTATCATCTTTACTGCTTCCCCTACATAGGATAGCTTCTCTTCCAGGTTTTCGGAATTCAGCTTTTCTACATCTTTTGAATTCAGCACCTGTGGTGAAAGCCTTGGTCCATGATCTTCAAGGAACTCAAGGTTTTGGCCCAGTGCCTCCGGTATCACCAGTATATCAGAAAAAAGAATAGCCGCATCAAAAGCATACCGGCGAATCGGTTGCAGGGTAACTTCAGTGGCTAATTCCGGGGTTTTGCAGACAGTAATGAAATCATGTTTTTCACGGATAGCCCGGTACTCAGGTAAATAACGACCCGCCTGCCTCATGATCCATACGGGAGTCCTCTCCACGGTTTTCTTTCTTATGGCGTTTATATATAAATGATTGTTTTCTGACATGCTTATTTGTTTTTATAAAATTCCACAATGGCCTGAACCATACTATCTTCTACACTTTCTTCGGGAATAATGTTTACGGTAAACCCTTTTCCTTCAATTGCCCTGGCTGTGGCACCGCCAATAGCTGCTATGGCTGGAAGGTTATTATCCTTCCTAATCCAGTCTTCCTCGTCAAAAATAGTCAGAAAAGAATGAAAGGAAGAAGGACTGAAAAAAGTAATACAATCAATCTTTTGGTCAAGTAAGGTTGACTTAATACTTAATGCCCCCTCCCCGGTCATTTTTTTTGTTTGGTAAACGACCACCCTGCTGACTATTGCCCCGTAATTGGCAAGTCCTTCGGAAAGTCCTTTTTTTGAAAGGCTGGAAGTAGGCCAGAGAACCATTTTGCCTACTAGTTCCTTCTGCCCGAATACCTTCACTAAACTTTTCGCATTATATTCCGGAGGGATAAGGTCAACATTATAACCATATTTCACTACCCGGTCGGCCGTTTTTGCTCCCACAACGGCAATCGATGAACGCACCGTGGAGGTATTCATTTTTTTCATACGCTGAAAAAAATAATCAACCCCGTTCGTACTGGTGAAAATGATCCAGTCGTATGAATTCAATTGTCTGATGGCTGAATCACAGGCCGTCCAGTCATCCGGCTCACTGATCCTGATGGTTGGAAAAGAAACAGCCTCGCCTCCCAGGCGGTTGATCTTACGGATCATTCCCCGGCTTTGTTCAGCGTCCCTTGTTACCAAAATTCTTCTGTTCATCAAGGGCTTATCCACCATTTACTGATTTAATAATTTTAAAGCACCCTTCCGGATCAGCCTGCCGGCGAGTTCACTACCGGCATTTTCAGGATCGTTCAGATCTGACAAAGAAGAATCATAAAGCACTTTTTCTCCATCATCACTACCCACAAAAGCACTTAGATGAAGCTTTTTATCGATTATCTTTCCATAGGCGCCAACCGGGAACTGGCAACCACTGTCGAGGGTATGAAGGATCATACGTTCAGCCCTGACAGCAATAAAGGTTTCTGCATGGTTCAATGCCGACACAAGCGTCTCCACCTCATGATCGTTTTCTCTAATTTGCACCCCTACGGCCCCCTGTCCAACGGCCGGGATCATAAAATCTGTTGAAAAAGGATAATACCTGACATCCTGCAAGCCCAGTCTGACAATCGCAGCCCGGGCCATGATTATCGCATCCAGACCGGATTCATGCAGCTTTCTGATCCGGGTATTGATATTGCCTCTCAGGTCGGCAATCCTGAGATCAGGCCTTTTTTGTAATAATTGCGATTGCCGGCGTATACTGCCGGTCGCTATTTTCGCGCCATGGGGGAGATCTTCGAAAGCAATACCTTCCGCCGTAACCAGTACATCTTCCACCGGGCCTCTTTCCGGCACGGCTCCTAGCTTGAGCCGGTGAGTCATGGCCGAGGGCAGATCCTTGAGGGAGTGGACGGCAATATCTATTTCACCATGTAACAGGGCCGTTTCAATTGCTTTGGTAAAAACCCCCTGGCCACCTATCTGCTTGAGTGACGACTGCTGATCCTGATCGCCCTGGGTCTTTATAATAATTTGTCTGAAACTATGTTCAGGAAATTTTTTCCCTAATGAATTCTGAACAAATTCTGCCTGCCAGAGCGCCAGTTGACTACCCCTGGTCCCAATTCTAATCGTCCTCATCTTTTACGGGTATTAATCTTTTTCGATTTCATATAAATTATATAGCAGGTCAACATGTTGTTGGTAGCGCTCCGGATCACTGGCGTTTTTCTTAAGCGACTTGATATGTTGCCTTACTACTTTGTTGATGATGCTCTCCGTCAGATAATTGATCTCTTGCATTCCTTCCTCCGGAAACCGGCTCTTCAGCCTTTCAATCTCATTTATACGAAGGGTATCCAATTGTTTTTTAAGTCTTCCTGCAAGCGAGGCCATGGAATTGTTTGCGTTCCATTTCTGAAATTCATAGACGAATTCACCTACGATCTTCATCGACCTCGGGAGTTCCTTTTGCCTTTTCTTAAGATTTATGTCCACGATCTCCTGTAAATCATCAAGGTTATAGAGAAATACCCCGTCGATATTCTGTATTCCCGGGTCGATATCCCTTGGAATGGCCAGGTCGATCAGGAAAATTGGTTTGTGATGCCTTTCTTTAGCTATTTCCTGCATCAGGGCATGGGTGATCACATATTGCTGGCTGGAGGTTGCTGAAATCACGATGTCAGCATGCCGGATCGCCAGCTCCAGTTGATCCAGCCCATAAGCCTGGCCCTGATAGGCGCCCGCAAGTTTTTTTGCCTTTTCGAGCGTACGGTTGACGACATGAATGTTTTTCAGATCGTTCTCCATAAAATGAAAAGCAGCAAGCTCGGCAGTCTTCCCGGCACCCACTACCAGTATTTCTTTGTTTTTAAGATTATTAAAGATCTTTCGGGCCAGTTCCACGCCGGCAAAACTGACCGATACAGTTCCGTCGCACAAAAAGGTTTCATTTCTCACCCTCTTTTTTGCCTGCATGGCAAAATTAAAAAGCTTGTTAAGGACAGAATCCGTAACACCCAGCTTATGGGCCAGTTCATAAGCATCAAGTACCTGTCCGGTTATCTGTGTCTCGCCAATGATCTGAGAATCCATCCCGGAAATGACCTTGAAATAATGGTGTACCGCCTCAGTACCATGCAATTCGTAGATCAGTTCCTGGTCAGTGAAATATTGACAGCCTTTTAATTCATTTAGCCAATCCCTTATTCTTTTTGTCTCCTCGTGCAGGGTTTCACCACTGATATAGATCTCGGTGCGATTACAAGTAGAAATGACCATGCAACCATCAACATCAAATTCTTGAGATATCTTTTTCACGGCGGTCCGTTGCTCTGCCTCGGTCAAGACCACCCGGTCTCTGATCTCCACGGAGGCTGTCTTATGTGAAATTCCGATTACTCCGACAGGAAGATGACTGTTCATCATTTCTATTATCCCTTAATTGAATACATGAAACGATTCAACAAAATATTTAACTATATATCCACCAATTATCATGATCACAAATCCGATAATCGAAAAATAAGCCATATATAATCCCCGCCATCTCATACCCCTTGCTATTAAAAAGCCAATAAGATAGACGATCCATATTATATCCGATACGATCACTTTAATGTCATTCAGCCAGAAAGAGCCCAGCACATTATGAGCCACAATATGACCATGCAAAATGCCAATACCTAACAAGATAATTCCTATCAGAACAGACCGGATGCTCATCTTTTCAAGATACGCCAGGGCAGGCAACTGGTTAAAGAGTTTACCAAGATTTCGCTGTTTAATATTATTATTCTGAATAATATACATCAGGGCATAAATGGCGGAAAGTGCAAGTGCCGTATAGCCCATGATAGAAATCGATGTATGAACATGAATGGCTGAGGAGGACTGCATCAACAGGGGATTCGTTTCCGGATCCCAATCCATCTGAAGAGAAGAAAACAGTTCAAACACAAATGCAAATGAAAGAATAAATATTCCGGAACCCCGGTTTTTAATACTGAATTCGATGATCATGTAGACAAAGAGCACGGAAAAGGCAAGAAAAGAAAAAGCATCCTGGGTAGAGGATAGCGGGATTGTTTTGATAGCCAGATGACGTGTGACTATCTCTGCAGCATGGATTATCAGCAAAACGATCAGCATGACTGTGGTTTTATTCAATAACCGTTTGTCCCTGCCTGCATAGATCAGGTAATAGAAGTAGATGACCGCTAAATATAAGAAGGGAAGTATATAACTTAAAATCTGGCTTAATATCTTCATTTTCAGTGCTTACTAAACTAATCATTTTTCAAAAGAAACACTTTTTTTCCCATTTAGGAAACGCTATTTGTAATAATAAAGGTACACCTAAATTCTAATCAGGCACATGACTTATATCATACAGGTTCCTGGGCACTCTTTACCTTCGCATCATTGATGGCTGCCAGGACACTTACCAGGGCAATAAAGAAAATGAGGTAATAGACAAAAGAAGGAACAGGAACGGGATCCCCCTGCGCATAGGAATGCAATCCTGAGAGGTAATAATTCACGCCGAAATAGGTCATCAGCACTGACCCGAATCCGATCAATGCTCCAAAATTGGTAGAAAAGAGGCTTTTCATGCCCGGTATCAGTCGCATATGCAGGATAAAAGTATATACGATGATGGTCACCAGCGACCAGGTCTCCTTCGGATCCCATCCCCAATATCTTCCCCAGGATTCATTAGCCCATATTCCACCGAGGAAATTACCGATAACCAGCAGCACCAGCCCTACCATCAGCGACATCTCGATTATAAAGGTCAGTTCCTGAATGGTCAGGTTCACTCTTTCCATGTTCTTTTTACTCCTGAATATCATAAGTGATAAATTCAGGAAGCCAAGCATCGAGCCCAGGCCCAGAAAGCCATAGCTGGCAGTTATGGTGGAAACATGCAGGGTCAGCCAGTATGACTTAAGCACGGGAACCAGGTTAGTGATCTCCGGATTCATCCAGCTCATATGCGCTGTCAACAGGGTGATGCCGGCAAGTATTGAGGTTACTGATAATGTCATAGCCGATTTTTTCAGGAATAGGAAACCGGCGAGCATCGTCGCCCATGCAATATAAATCATTGATTCGTAACCGTTGCTCCAGGGTGCATGTCCGGAGATATACCATCTGATGCCCAGGCCTATGGTATGAGCAGCAAAACCAAGGACAAGAAGGATCATAAATATCCTTATCAAGCGTCTGAATTCCAGGGAAGGTTTAAAAAGCTGTGCGAGGAATATCGCCAGTAAAATCATCCCGACAGTCATGTAAACAGGGAAAAGCCTTTTGAAAATGCTCATTTTATTGTACCAGACCTCCAAATCTATTTTTGACTGTTTGGGAATGATATCCTGGCCATTTTCCCTTTGATAGGTTTTTATTGCCCCCAGTACCTGGCTGGCTTCTTCATAATCATGACGCGAGACGTCTGCTCTTAGGCTTGTCAGGTACTCATTGAAGGAAGTCTTGATGAAGACAGAGTCTTCGGGATCGATATCGGTTAATCTATCTGATGGAGACACCCACTTTTGATCCGGGTGATCGGGAACCGGATAAATAGTTAGGAAAGACCCGTTAAAGGCCATAAAGGCCACATTCAACCGTTCATCCACATAAATCAGTTCCTTGTCAAGCTGATTCCGCTGAGCAGGAGATTTAGCATAGGCATTGTTTACCTGTTCTCTGAGCTTGTAATGTCCCTGTTGGTCAAAACACTGATTAAAGGAAGCAAAGTTGGTATTTAACCCTAATAAATTCTGAACCGCTTCATCATAAACCTTGATAACAGGTTCGTTTTTCCATTTATCAGGATACGCCAACATGCCAAGTACCACCTGATTGGCATTCAATCCTTTATAACTGCTTTTCTTATAGATCTTAACCAGGATATTGGTAGCGTAAGTGTTTACAGGAATGATCCTCCCATCCCTGTTCTGCACAAGCAGTTTGCCAAATTTATTGGCATGTTCTTTACTAATAGCCCCAAGCTCGTTGGTCTCATCATGAGCAAAAGCCTGGCCAACAGTCAGGAAAGCGACGAGCATCACCGAGGCAAACCGGGCCAGTTTTTTCCGTTCAATATGAATGTCATCAAGCTGATGTCGTAACCTGGCAAATCTGGTCTTTCTGGTAAATAATGATATTATCAGAGTAGCGAAAAGCAGGAAATAGCCAAAGTAGGTGACTCTCGTCCCCCAGTAGTCATGATTTACTGACAGGATAGTACCCTGTTCATCATTATCATAGG
>CAZYDB010000070.1:7398-16625 GCA_964645995.1 uncultured Roseivirgaceae bacterium | reverse complement strand
CTGGCGAAGTATCTTATTGAATATCACCTATATATCTTAAAATTACGCCGAACAAGAAAAATTTATGAATAGTAGGTTAAAATGAGTGTCTTTTTAAAGGCACTCATTTTTTTTCACCGAATTTTATTTTTACTTTGGCTCATTCTAATAAACTGTTGAATAAATCAATGAACAGGCTACATACCTTAACCATTTTAATCCTTGCTTTTTTAGCAACATCCTGTGGAAGCAATAACAAACTGGAAGTTCCCGGTGATCCTGAAGCCGTTGTGATGGCCGGGGAAATGCTGGAGGCCCTGGGGGGCAAGAAGGCATGGTCTAAAATTCAGAGTGTTTATATCCGCACGATAACAACTTCATCTTCGAGTGCCCAACCCTATGTATTTGAAGAGTGGATTAACCTGGATGAACCTAAATTTATGAACCGAACTACCGAAGGTCAGGAAGCAGTCATTCAGATCGTCGACCATAATGATGGGTGGATGGTGAACAAAAACAAGGTAACCATGATCCCGCCTGCCAGAATAACCGGGTACCTGGGCTGGCATCATCAGCATCTGCTGGTTAACCTGAGAAAACTGGCCAATGAAAATGAAAAGATCATTCTTAAGTTAAAGGAACCAGGACGGTTTGACCTTTACCTTGATGGACGGATTACCTGTGGGTTCGAACTCGGCAAGGATCATAAGATCAAAAAGTACTATTCTTATCCTCAAAATGGTCATATGAGCATCCTGGCGGTCAATGAATACCGGACCTATAAAGGTTATGTTTTTCCTCTTGAACTCGCCGTAGAAGGCGCTTTTACCAGTTATAAAACAGATTATTTTGACCCCAGTCCGCTGGAAGCTGATAAGGCTTTCCCAATTTCATTTGATCCCAATGATTTTATTGAATAAACCTTTTACCAGGGCCGGTACAATGCAGTGCGTTAACCCTAAAAATTTGTAAATTTTCGAATTAAATTCAAGTTAATTAATTAGATTTGCTAAAATATTTAGCAAATTATAATATGTCCAAAGGCAGGGAGCATGTATTCATATTCCCAACCGGTATCAGTCGCTATATGTGGCGTATTTTTCAGAAGAGTGCGCGGAATCATCTGACCGCCTTTGAGAAACAGTTATTGTATTGAAATTCCCGATAATAGGTAATAGATTTGCTCTATGACATTTAATGACTTTTTGGAATCACTTAATCAAAAAAAACCGCCTGAAGTTTCTGATCATCTCAAGGCTTTATGGTATGACAGGAAAGATCACTGGCATGAGGCACATCGCATAGCCCAGGAAATTTATGATCGATACGGATCCTGGATTCATGCCTACCTCCACCGGGAAGAAGGGGATCGCTGGAACGCCGGTTACTGGTATGACCGGGCGGGTAAAAATATGCCGGATTACTCTATCCGGGAAGAATGGGAGTTTCTGGTAAAATATTTTCTTAACAGGGAATAGTTTTTTATGATACAAACATTTCTGTTAAATTGGCACAGTTTTTTCTTTCTTATATAATAATAGTGTTAACCTAATTAAGCTTTATGAAAATTGACCGATTGATCCTGTTTATATCAGTGCTGGCAATAGCCGGACTCTTGATATCTGGCTGCAAGAGTACCAAGAAGGTAACCTCTGCGCCCGATACCGAACCTAAAGAAGAGGTGCGTGAAAAGCCTGAAGTTGGGGAAGAGGAAGCGGTTGTCGAAAAAACACCCCGTGAAAAGTCTGTTGAAGAAAAACTCAACGGAAATTTTGATGAAATTGCCAATTCGACCAGTATCAACCTGGCGAACCGGAGCATTTCTGAGGCCTTATCCTATTTCGAATCCACCGAAGTGCCGGTATTTATTGTATTTTACAGGCATGATGGTCAAAAGGATTATGATAAACCTACGACCATTTTGAAACATCTTAATTATTTAAAGGACCAGAAAAAAAACCCGTATATGATCGATAAGGTCGTTTACAATGATGCCGGTAAAATCGAAGAAATAGAACTGACAACCCGATAAATGAAAACCACATGAAAAAGCAGACATTATATATAATACCCCTGATAATTATTTTGCCATTTCTGAAAGGATTTTCTCAGGATGACAAGATCACGCCTGAAAGGAAAAAAGCTATTGATTCACTGGCGTTGGAGAAAGTACGGGACCTCAGTAAATATATCAGCATTATTGGAAATAAGGAGACACCGTTTTCAGAGGCCAACCGGGTGATGGACCGGGCCGAAGAGTTATTTGTAGAAGATGCCGAGATGGGGGTTTCTTCCCTTAACCGTGAAGAGATCAGTTATTATCCGGTAAGAGAATATTTTAAGCGTCTGATGGCTCTTAATTACGACAGGGTGTCCATCAAATGGTATAATATTCATTACATAAGTGACCTGGAAAGGCAGCCGGATGGCCGGTATGTCGGCGTGGTAACGGTTTATCAGCGTTTTGAAGGAATATCTGATGATGGATTGAATTATAAGGATACGACAAAAAAGGATATTACCATTTATGTTGAAAAGAAAAAAACACAGATCCGAGGCCGTATTATTGAATTCTGGGATGTTTTGTTAGGTGATATTCGTGTTACTGAAACCATTCCATGATAAAATATATCCTTCTTTTTCTTCCTGTAATCTTTTGCTTTTCCACCAGGGCACAGATTATTGACGACCTGGAGGATGTAGAAAAATTTTATGCTGAAACGAAGCAGATCAACCAGTTTTTAAGGCGTTTTAACGGGGAGGAAGATGAGCGGGGTAACCGGTATTATGAAGGTGACAAGGATTATCATAGTACATCCTTAAGGAAATCGTTTCTTAAAATACTTTTCGATGATGAAAATGCAGGCCTTGACAGGCAGCTCACCCGGGAATTCATCAGTGAGGTTATTGATAAGAACGACCCCCAATACCTGGATTTTCATGATGATAACTGGTTTGCCCAGGTCAATGCAGATTTCCAATATGAGGGAAGAACCAGGCAGGCTATTCTCTTCCTCAAACTTGAACAGGAAAGACTTGGCTATAAATGGGTGATCTCAAAGGTTTTCTTTGAACCTTTCCTGAACTATTTTATCAATGATACTACCTACAGGAAGAAATTTCTTCATCCGATGAGCCATGAACTTGATTTCATGAACTTACGCAAGGCTTTTGCCGATCAGGACAGCGTGGAACAATATGTAGCCAAAGGATTTAAGCCGGATTATCTGACGCTTTTTTTATACGAGGTGCGGAGGGGAAAGCTGACCTTTAACACTGTCAGGAAGGTAAAATTTCATTTCTTTCAGATTGATAACTGGTATTTTGAAGTTTCTTATTTTAACCGATCCGGATATAATGCCGGTTGGCTGATCTCGAATCTCGTAAAGTACGAACCGGAAGATAAAGAGCTATTGAGAGATTATATAATGTATGAAAAATAGGGGTGTTTTCCATATGGCAATAATCCTGATATGCTTCCTGGCCACTCTGCCGGGATCGGCACAGGAGCTGGATGAAGACACCCTGGATATCCGGAAGGGTAAAGTAAAGAGCCTGATAGCCTTCCTTGAGTTTTCCCTGAACACCATCGGGAGTCAGAACACACCCGCACGGGAAAAGGATATTATCATCACACAAAGTTTTAACAAGATGTTCCGTGACGAGGATGTTCAGGTGGAGGATGACCTTGACCTGAACCGATCAACCGTCACCAACAAAGATATACAAGCCTATCTAAAGGATATTGATTTCTTCTTCCGCGATGTTACTTTCAAACTCGAGATTGAAGAAATAGAACAAATGATCAATGATAGCAGCCAGGTCTTTTATCTTGTAAAACTTAACAGGAATCTTACGGGCTATACAATTGGAGGGGATACCGTGAACCAGACCATCACCCGGTTCGTTGAAGTGAACCTGGATGAAGTGAAGGATGATCTGAAGATCGTCAGTTTTTATACTACAAAACTCAGTGAAAAGGAGGATCTGATAAATTGGTGGGATGATTTGACCTTTGAATGGCGCTATATTTTTCAGAGCCGGTTTAACCTGTACGACAGTGTCGGGCATGATGAATTAAAAGCTCTCGTGGCGATCGACTCCCTTAATATTTCCTCGAATCACTATCTTGATAATTTCGAACCCTTGTTTAAGCTTGATCAGCTTAAATACCTGGATTTAAGTCATACTAAAATCTCTGATCTTTCCCCTCTCAGGATCCATAATAAGTTAGAGCATCTCAATATTTCGGAAACCGGTATCGAAAAAATAGATTATCTTAAATATGCATCGAATTTAAGATTCCTGGATATTTCCAATACGAATGTTACTGATATTGGCATGCTTGCAAATTTTGATAAGCTGCATTATCTCAACATCAGTCAATGCCCACTGGCCGGTAGCCTGGAAATGCCTTTACCAACGGCTTTAAAAGAGCTTATCTTTACGCATGCACCCATGCATGATTATTCATTTATTGAACCCCTTATCAATCTTGAAGTCCTGGATTTGTCTTTTTCTGACTTATCCGATTTAAATCAACTCGGGACCAAGAACAGGCTCAAAACCTTATTCATTGAAAATACGGAAGTTGAACACATTGATCCTTTACGCACCTTTAATCGGCTTGAGGTTTTAAACCTTGAAGGAACCTCTGTGTCGGAACTTTCTCCTCTTTCGGCGGTTGAAAATTTAAAGAAGGTATTTTGTGATAATAGTAATGTTTCAAAACAACATGCTGATAAATTTATGCGTGAAAATCCCGGCACCCTGGTCATTTTTGATTCCGAGGAACTTCGGAGTTGGTGGATCCAATTAAACCAGGAATGGAAAAACGTGTTTATCCATCAGTTTGGCATCAGTCAGAATCCTGAAAAAGATGAACTGGCCAGTATAACCCAGGTAGATACAATGGATATTTCAGGAAATAAGGATGTAGTTGATCTCAAAGGATTGGAGCCCTTAAAGAGCCTCAAATATCTTAACATCCATGATACCTATGTGCGGACGATCAATACATTAAAAATATTGCCCGAAATTCAATACCTGAATGCCAGTTATTCCAATATAACGACAATTGATTCTATCATCTATCTCAGGAATCTGGTATATCTGGATATTGAATCCACGCAGATCTCTTCAATACAATCCTTGACGGATCTTAGGGCCCTTACCTATTTGAACATTGAACGTACAAAAATTGAAGAATCGAAAATAATTGATTTTATTGGACAGAATCCTGAATGCCTGGTAATTTACCGGAGTGATTATCTGGAAAACTGGTGGGAAGGACTGGCCAGCCTATGGAAAAATATTTTTCTTGATAATGCGGGAATGGATACCAACCCGGACAGGAAAGCGCTTCACAAAATTTCATACCTGAAGACCCTTACTATTGACAGCGCGGATATACATGGTTTGCATCCCCTGAATGAATTATATTTTTTATCAGAACTGAATATCCACAGAACGTATATTACGGATATTGATCCATTACGGAATAATAAAGCACTTAAAAGGCTTAGTATCACTGAAACACCCATTTCCGGTTTAATGCCTCTTGCTGAATTGAGAGAACTGGTGGAGCTGGACATAAGTAACACCGGTATCTCCGATATTGATGTGCTGTCAAATTTGGATAACCTTCAGGTATTAAAATTATCAGGCATTCCGATTAAAAAGATCAAACCTCTTTCCAACTTGTACAGATTACATACGTTGGATATTTCCAGCACCAATGTGCGGTCTTTAAGGTCGATTGAAGAACTGTATCAACTGGAATTGCTGATATGTTATAATACCCGGCTGAAGGAAAGAAGGGTAGAAAGCTTTAAAAGTCAGCATCCTGACTGTAAAGTCGTTTATTATTGAGTATCCTTACTAGTCGAATAAAAATATTTTCTTTATTAAGAACTTTTTCATCAGTCCCTGGTTATCTATTAAATTAGTTTATTATGGGAAAATATAATATTAGTCTGGCTTTGTTGGTAATATTGTTGGTTTTGGCCGGTCATAGTTATGGCTCGAATTATGGTTATTACGAAAAAAACAAAGAGATGAATAAGGTTGAAGTTGCTACTTTTGGCGCCGGATGTTTCTGGTGTGTGGAAGAGATCTTCCAGAACCTGGCAGGGGTTGAAAAAGTAGTTTCCGGATATACAGGCGGACATGTTAAAAATCCAACCTATAAGCAGGTTTGTACGGGAAAAACCGGTCATGTTGAGGTAGCTCAGATCCATTTTGATCCTGGCGTAATTTCATTTGAGGAGCTTCTTGAAGTATTCTGGCAAACCCATGATCCGACAACACCGGACCGGCAGGGCAATGATGTTGGTCCGCATTATAAATCAGCCGTTTTTTACCATGATGAAGAACAGAAAAGGCTGGCTGAATTTTATAAGAAAAGGCTGAATGAGTCAGGTGCTTTTCAGGATCCCGTCATCACAGAGATCAGGCCCTTTGAAAAATTATATATTGCCGAAGATTATCACCAGGATTATTATCAGTTAAATCCCTACCTCCCTTATTGCACATTTGTGATCAAACCAAAGCTGGAGAAATTCAAAAAGGCCTTTGCTGATAAACTCAAGGATACTTCACAATAAAATCCTGAAGGGTTCCTCAGCATCCTTTTTAACCCCAACAATTCATAAAAGTTTTCGTGCATCTTATTCCTTAAGGAATAAACACTAATTTTATATTCCGCATAGCAAGGGGTAAAAGAAATAAGGTTTTCATTCGTTTCTTTTTATTGGAAGGATGGCGGGGATGAGGGGGCGTTTTTTAAATTATCCGATAATACATTCAGGTTGAAAATAAAAAAGACATATCTTTTATATTTTATTAAGGGAATATTTATCCTGCTGGCACTTGTTGTTGTTTTATTGATTTTTAAAATCCCAATAGGTAAAAGCGTTGAAAGTTCTAAAAAGATGCTTCTGGTGGACTATCAGGCCCTCGAAGATCATTCCGGAATACGGCCGGTGAAAAAAGGTCTTTTACAACCAATTATCTATGAAAACCCCGGTGTATTACAGAACCTTGATCCTGAACTTAGAAAGATGAAATTTATTGATTTCATTTTGCCGGCCATCCTGATAGCAAAATATGAGATCAGAAAGGAGAATATAAAAACCATTCATATCTGGGGAAAATTGAAAAGCGGGGCTAATTTATCAGCGGAAGACAGTTCTTTTATGGAAATGCTATTTGAAAAATATGATTCACGCAATTTCGCAGAGATCCATCTCAAACAACAGGTTCATCCGAATTCTATAATTATTGCGCAAGCGGCTCTTGAGACTGGATGGGGGACATCCAGGTTTTTTATCCAGGGGAATAATGCTTTCGGTATATGGTCATATAATTCCGTGGAAGACAGGATCCCTTCTTCTTCTGCCAGGGGTAATATTAAGATCTACCTGCGACAATATGACAATATTCTCGGGTCTGTAAATGATTATTTTCTTACCATATCACGATCGTGGGCATTTGATACATTCAGGAAAAAGCGGGGGGTGACGGACAATGCTTATGAATTGATCTGGTATCTGAATAAGTATTCTGAACTAAGGAATGACTATGTGAAGAAAATCGGGGAATTGATGATAACCAACGAGCTTTCACGTTATGATTCGGTGGCTATCGATCCTGCCAATCTTATTTATCTGGATAATTAAATGAATGATCTCAAAATATTTTTTCTCCTGATAATCATGGTTTTCCTTTCCTGCCGGCAACCTGATAAGCGCCTACATAATGATGAAATTACAGAGGAAGGTCATTCTGCAACATCCGGTGATAGCCTTCCATTGCAATCACCTATTGTGGTAAGCGGACTTTTATATCATCGTTTTGATGAGGATAATCTGCCAAGTACCAGTATCAGCGCCAGGCTTTTTGAAGATCATCTGCAGTATTTACAGCGTAATGATTTTAAAACGATCACACTGAAAAAGGCCATCGATTTATTGCTTCATTCCGATGATTCAGGACGTTACGTGATGATATCGGTCGATGACGCTTTTCATTCATTTTACAGGGTGGGCTTTCCCTTGTTAAAAAAGTACGGCATGACTGCCACTTTATTCCCTAACACTCAAACAGTGGGCATGGGTGATTATATGGATTGGGATCAGTTACAGGAAGTTCATGAATATGGTATTGAGATTGGAAACCATTCACATTCCCACGATTATTTTTTGGATCTTCCAGCGGCCACGAGGTACCGGACCTTCAGAGAGGATGTGATCAGAGCCCAGGAGTTGATTCATAAGAACCTTGCCTATCAGTCTGAAACCTTTGCTTTCCCTTATGGTGAATATGACCAGGCAATGCAGAGAATAATCAGGGAGCTTGGGTTTACCGGTGCGGCAGCCCAGAACTCAGGGATTATGTCTTCCTATTCGGGTCTATATGCCCTGCCGCGTTATCCAATGACCGATCTCTACGGGCAGATGGACCGGTTCACCGAGAAAGTAAACATGCTTCCCCTGCCGGTGATCCGCATGGAGCCGGATTCTTCCATTCCTTTGGGCAACCCTCCAGAATTAAGGGTTTATCTTGATGTTCATAATTTGGATATTGAAAGGATGCAATGTTTTATCCAGGGCAGCGATTGCATAATCGGTATCCTTGAAAGGGATCCCGACGTGATCCTTATTAACGCTGAAAGCCCGTTGAAAAGCAGGAGACATTTATATACCCTCACCATGCCTTCACGAAATTCCGGACAATGGTATTGGTTCAGCCATCAATGGGTATTTCCGGGACGGTCTGATTAAAACCTATGCCTGATCCTTAACCCCGATCATTCATAAACTATTCTCAAAATAAACCGTCTTGACTATTTAAAATATTTATTATTACGTAGTTATGCAACGGGGTTAACCCGCATTCCATCCGACCACTGGTTGGGTTGTATGCAGGGAGCGGTTTGATGGGTAGTGTGAGAGGAGTATTTTTTTGTTGTTACCGGTCAGACCGGCACTTCCCACAAGCCCCTTTACCGGTCAGACCGGCGCAGGCCCTTTTACCGGTAAGACGGGATTAAGGACCGGCCCGGGCTGAAAGACCTGCCGTCTTTTAGGCAGGAAAAATTTATAAATTTTTCTAGTTAATCCATCACCCATCAGGTCTGAAACACTTATGACTCCATTCAGAAGGTTAGTTTGGGGAAAAGGGGAGATGAGAAGAAGCGGAGAAGCGGAAATGGATGCAGGAATACATTGCGCACTGGCACACTGATG
>CAZYDB010000070.1:0-7388 GCA_964645995.1 uncultured Roseivirgaceae bacterium | reverse complement strand
TCAAACCTTTTAAAGACTAGCCTTTATAGCCAGTTAAAAATTCCTTTTTAAATTATACCAGATAACCCCGGCAAGTACTGATACTGTCAGTATTCCGGATAGAGTCAGATCCACTGAAACTTCCGTACTGCGGTTGAATAAACGGCTCATGACACTTATCAGATGGAAGAAACCAAGAAAAACAGTAACGCCTATAACCAGGATCATAAGCAGGTTATACGAAGCTGAATTCAAATACTTCACAGGTATCAGCGACCGGTCATTAATGATCAAAAAGAGACTCACTCCTAAAAAGGGCAGGATCAACCCATTGATCGCCTGTGCAGTAATTATCAATGGAACCGGTTTGTAATTCAATAAGCCAAAGACCATGCCGGTTATTATTACAAATATCCATGAAATCCGGAAATACAATTTCTTTTTCGATGCTGAAATCATTTTTTCCTGGTATAGGGATTGACCGGTAATTGCGGCTGCCAGGGGAGCTGTAATGCTTGATGTAAAGCCGGCGGCAAATAGCCCTGCTGAAAAACCCAGGGTACCCCAATGACCCAGTTTTTCTTTCAACACGAGGGCAATATTCCCGAAAGTGAACTCAGTATGGATCAAGATTCCGGACAGGAGGATTAAAAATGTTATTAGCCCCCCGATGATAATAGCAATGGACAGACCGAATCTGGTTTCAGAGAGATTTTTGTTATGGCTCATGCCCGACCCCATAAAAATATTATAGGGAACAATTGTTGTTCCGACCAGTCCGATTATGTATAAGCTGGAATTTACCGGCATGCGGGGTATGAAAGTATGGCCTGTAATGGTTATAATACTCGTCTCAATCTGAAAAGCCAGGAGAATAAAAATTACCGCCATCAGGAGTACAAAAACACTGAGTATCCTTGAAATGGTGCTGATCCGCCCCCCCCAGAGGACAAACCCTGCGGAGAGGCAAATGATCATCAGCAAAACAGACCGTTCGATATCAAAAGACAGTTTAATCCCTTCCATCGCACCTACCAGGTTACCGGCCTGATAGGCAGCACATCCAAAAATGATGAGATAGGTTAATAGATGATTGATATTAAAATATTTATATTGACGATATCTTTTTGAAATAACGTGGCCGATTGACCTTCCCGTAGCGATGGTGATTCTTGAAGAGGCTTCCTGCAATACGTAACATGCCAGTATTGAGAAAAGAACAGTCCAAAGCAACCGGGTCTGGAACAGCGATCCGGATCGCAGAGCCGTAGTCACGGTACCAGGACCAATAAATGCCGCAGAAATTATGGTCCAGAAAATGACCTGTGAGATATTCATTTTTCTAAAGAGATTTCTGCCGGCTCGCATAACTATTAGTTTACAGGCCGGTAAAAGCACCTGACTCCGGTCGGGACAGCATGAGATTTTCCGGATCGTTTTACTTTAATGATCATATTGTTTACATGCGAAAAATACAAAAATCAGACTGCATCGTGCGTTGCCGGATATCATAGTATTTATTTTCATTGCGATTGTTGTTTAAAATGGTTTTATTAGCCGCCAAATTTTATTGCTGAATAAAAAATAGCTGCAAACTTTTTAGACTATTAAAAATATTTATAATTTTCGTGAAATTTAATAAAAAAAATATAAAAAAAGTGCAATTTTTTTATTAAGAAATTCTATTTGTTTGGTTTTAGCATGAAGCTTTTGGTTTGAAATTGGAAATCAGGTTAATAATTATCTAACATAAACAGTAAATCATATGACTCAACAGAAATACAATAAGAGTTTGGTTGTAGTAATTGCTGCTATTGCATCCACAGGAGGTCTTCTTTTTGGATTTGATACAGGGGTTATTTCAGGAGCTCTGCCGTTCTTACGGGAAAGCTGGGGATTGAATACCGGTCAAATCGAATGGATTACCACGGCAGCTCTTGTAGGAGCGGTAATTGGCGCCATGTCATCGGGAAGGATCACTGATATTTTCGGACGAAAGAAAGTGATCATTGTCACTTCAATCATTTTTGCACTGGGTTCTGTTTTAACAGGAGCGGCGCCAACATCTGGCTTTCTTGCCTTTGCCCGGATTGTTTTAGGGATAGCCATTGGCGTATCTTCTTTCACTGTTCCGTTGTATATTGCTGAAATAGCCCCCACCAAGATCAGGGGAGCGCTGGTATCTTCCTTTCAGTTGATGATTACAATCGGAATACTGGTCTCTTATTTCAGTGATCAGGCGCTTGCTAATGAAGCCGATCCTTTTTCCTGGCGGTGGATGTTTTATGTTGGTGTTTTCCCGGCCATCATTCTTTTTGTCGGGATGATCTTTCTGCCAGAATCCCCACGTTGGTTAATGGCCAATAAAAAAAGGGATGAAGGGATCAGGGTATTACGCAAAGTTGAAAGCCCTGACCTTGTTGAAGCATCGATTGAACGGATAGATGCTGAGATTAAAAAGGAGGAAATGCAGGTCACCAAATGGACTGAATTATTTAAACCTTATCTGCGAAATGCCCTTATTATAGCCGTTGGTATCATGTTTGTCCAGCAATTTGTGGGTATTAATACCATTATCTATTATGCACCGACGGTATTTTTAATTGCCGGATTTGAAGGGGCTAAGGCAGCTATAACCGCAACCATATCGGTGGGGGTAATCAATGTGCTATCCACTGTTGTGTCAATGTCTCTTATTGATAAAATCGGCCGAAGAAAACTCTATTTCACCGGTCTGGTAGGAATGGCTATTGCCTTGGCCGCCCTCGGATTTTTCTTCTTCTTCAGGGAGAGTCTTGGTGATGGCATGCGTTTTATGATTGTAGGGTCTGTCCTGGTATATATATTCTTCTTTGCCATTAGTCTTGGGCCTTTAGGCTGGTTAATGATTTCAGAGGTGTTCCCCCTCAAAGTTAGAGGATTAGGTATGAGTATCGGATCATTATCTAACTGGTTATTCAATGCCCTGGTAACCTTTACTTTTCTTAAATTAGCCTGGGCATTCACTGGTCCCGGTATGGAAATCGTCAAGGTAAAAGCAGATGCAGAATTATCCGGGCAGGAGATACAGGTGCTTGAGCAATATAAGATACAGCCCGGTACTGAGTTGAAAAATGTAACAGAGGTTCTCAGTAAATCAGAGATCCCGGAAGAAGATATGAAAGCTATTGAAGCACAATACGAGATAAACCCGAATCCGGCAGGTTCTTTCTTTATATATACTTTTATTGCTATTTTAGGAATTTTGTGGGGCTTAAGGTATATACCGGAAACCAAGGGAGTCTCCCTGGAAGAAATAGAAGAACACTGGAGAAAGGGAACTAAACCCAGCGATATTAAATAATTCTATTGTCTTACAAAAAAAAGCCTCTTCAACGGGGCTTTTTTTTATGCAGGGGTAATGGTTTTATTCTTTATATACCGCTGCTGCAATTTTTGAATCGGCGGTTCCATAATATAAAAACCATTGTCCGTTAAACGGAACGAGGGCTTCCAGAAAGCAGACATTCCCGATCTGACCCGTTATTTCATAGTCAAATTCAGGTTTGAAAAAATTCTTTTCAGACCGGGCTATCACTTCGCCGGGATTGTCCTTGTCCAGTAAGACCTGGCCGGCAGCATAGGTACCGGGCGGTAAGGCAGGATCCCCATTATGTTCGTCATTTCTGCTGTTATATATCATCCAGATACCATCATCGACCAGGATAGCAGGTGGTCCCGGTTCAACAAGATCGCTATCAAAATAACCCTTTCGCGGGCCGAATACGGTTTTAAGCGCACCATTTTCATCCTCAACCGGGTTCCAGTCGAAAAGATCTTCGGAACTTGCCAGGAAGATATCGGTATCTCCCCAGTACATCCAGTATTTACCTTTAATCTTTTTAGCAATTAACCGGTTGCCTTCTTTTGCAGTGATTATTGATCCGGATTTTGACCAGAAGTCCCTGTATTTGCCATTTTTGTAATTATCAAAAGCCAGTCCATGTTTTGTCCAGTCCGTTAAATTCCCCGAGCTGGCAATGGATAAACGAGCAGTTTCGCCGTCCCATGCGGTATAAGTTAATAAATAGAGGCCTTCATCCGTTTCCACAATCCTGGGATCTTCACAACCCCCTTCCCATTCATATTTCTTCATAGGGTCTTCTTCAGGATAGAAGACAGGCTTTCCGGTTTTTTTAAAATGTATGCCGTCTTCACTGATGGCTAACCCGATACGTGAGGTACCTGCATATTTGCCGATGGCATCTTCTGCCCGGTATAATAAATGAACCTTATTATTTCTTACCAGGCCCGCGGGGTTAAAAACATCCTTTTCCTCCCATTGTACCGTTTTCCCTTGAAGCGGACAAAGAAAAACCTGTTCTGAAGAGGGTTCCAATACCGGACCAGCCGTATCGATTTTAACAAAAGGCGTCCATTCCCAACCGGAAGATAATTTGGATTCCGGTTCGTTTTCCTGATTTTTTTCGCCGGTGTTGCATTTCGTGAAAATCAACCCCGCTATCAGGATCATGATGATAGAGTGTTTCATAGGATAAAAATTTCTTTAGTTATTATTTGTTGTCCATGATTTTTTTTGCTGTGGATTGAAGCCCTGCCGAGCCATATTGATAAAGATCTTGTAATATTAATTGCAGCTCACGATTAATTTCGGGAAACCTTTTGCCAACCTGGTAAAGGATACGCATGGAAAATGCACGAATGGCGATGGATTCTCTTCTGTTTTCCAGATAGGTGAAGCATAAATCCGTTATTTCTCCAATCCATTCCCCAGGGATTCCGGTTTCCAGCAGCACGCCCAGGGTATTTCTTTTGATGGCATCATGAAGACCATGATGGCGTAAATATCTGATCATCCTTCCGGTATAGGGCTCCATAAGATGGGGATAACTGTGGATGCTGTTTCTAATGATCCAGGCAGCTCTTCTTGCCATATCCATGTTTTTTCTGTCAAAAAAGATCTCCATCAGTTCCTTGAAAAGGATCTCATCCTCGCCGATCAACCGCACAACTGCAACAACATTTGATTTGGAATGTTCCCTCAAAATTTCCTGCTTGAGATCCATTTGTTTTAAAAATTATCCGGCGATTAAAAAGTATATTGTAAATTAACAAGATTTTCTGTTTATTAGAGTAATTAATACAGATGAAAGGCAATTTCTATATTTCTATCCTATTTGTCCTTGTTTTTTATACAACCGGTTATGCCCAGTGGCCCTTACTGGATAATGGAAGGGACCTTAATCCTGCCGACAGGACCATGCCTTATAACCATCTGGACTTCTCCGGTGAACTTTTTAACTTTATACAGGGAAACTTATGGCAATTCAAGTTATCGGCCGGCTTCTCGTTTTTAAAAGATAATCATGAACTATCCGTTGATTTGCCGCTTATCCGCTCAGAATATACAGGCATAGAGAATCTTTCAGGCCTTGGAGACATTAAACTCAATTACAAGGCATTGACGTATGAATCTAAACTACGTGTCCGCACGTTAGCCTCATCTTCCGCTTATGTATCATTATCACTTCCGACAGGGGATGAGTTCAGCGGTCATGGAGCCGGCGTGCCTATCATTATTCCCGGATTCAGGTTGGCTTACCGGCCGGTAGAACAGATTGCTATTTATCCTGACATCCATTATACGCATTCCTTTGGCGAGGCTAACAGTGCATGGGGAGGGGGCATATCCGGTGGGGTACCTGACGATCCGGCTACCGAGGTCAGGAAAATACGTTCTTCACAGGTAGAAGTATTCTTTAATGCTGAACTTAATGAAGCTTGGCTAGGTATTGCACCGGTATATTCTTATGATTTTATTGGAAAGGAAGGCACTTTAAATATCAGGCCTGAGATCGGGAAACTTTTTGCATCGTCCTTTTCAGTGAAGATCAGCGGATCATTTTATGTTGCAGGCAGAAGACGCTTATTGAGTTGGACAACATTCCATGTCGGGTATATATTTTAATATTTTTTGCGGGGATTTAATTATTTCGCTTATTTTAGCCTACTTATTGGGTGTAGAATATGGTTAAAAATTTACCGGTATTTTTATATGTTGCATTGAATGTGTGCGTTTATTACGGCGCCTTCAGTCAACCTACAAAGGCCCTTCACCCCAATACCCCTATCCATTCCCTGGTATTGAAGCAATGGACAGCCGAAGATGGTTTGATTTCAAACAATCTGACATCCGTCAACACCGATAAGAAAGGATTTTTGTGGATTACTTGCTTTAACGGAGCATTAAAATTTGATGGTCATTCTTTTGAATTATTTGATAAGGAAAATGTTAATTTCCTGATGTCCAATGGTTTTATGGATCTGACAGTCGGGCCGGATACCGCTATTTGGTTTTCAACACAGGCCAGCGGGATTGCAATCCACCGGCATTCTGAATTTTCTGCCCCTGATTTTAACGCGGATCTGCCAAAATATATCCGGAATATATTCCATAGAAATATTAACGATATCTGGGTAGGCACCAATAATTCCGGATTATATCATATTCGTGATGGTGAGGTTACCCTTGTAGACCATCCTGCTGTACGTGATGTAACCATAATGAAAATCGCTGGTGATCAACAAGGACGCATCTATGTTGCTACTTTCAGCAAGGGTTTGGTGGTTATCGATGATAATGTTTTTACCCATTATACAGTTGAAAACGGACTTTATAGCAATAATATCAACACATTACTACTTCATGGAGAAGAATTGATGATCGGGACTACCAATGGGTTGAATATTTTAAATAATGGAAGCATTACCAGGGACGGGTTCCTTCAGGGTATTGAGATCAATGATTTTATTGAAGATGGATATGGCTCTTTATGGATTGCTACTGAAACAGGGTTGGCCCGGAGAAATAAATTATATAATACCAAAGAATTCTTCGGCACCCGGGAGGGTTTACCCACCAGGCAGGTCAGTGGCTTGACTTTTGATCATGAAGGGAATTTATGGCTGGCGACAAAAAAGGGCGGATTATTACGGTTAAAACAAGGTAATTTCAGCAATTATTCTGAAACAGACGGACTGGCATTGAACCTGGTAAACATCATTGAAGAAAGAGAACCAGGTGAATTATATGTCGGAACTGACGATGGTGCGGTAAATATTATCAGGAATGACAGGGTTTATGATTACATGATTGAAACCGATTTAAAAAACAATGGAATCAGGGATTTCTGTTTCGTGGAAGAAGATGAAGTATGGATCGGTAGTTATAGTGGCCTGCTGATCAAAAAAGAAAATTCGGAAAAAATACTCGCTGTAGGATCCGGATTGCCGGCAAATGATGTACGAAGGGTCCGCAAAGACAGCATGGGACGGATCTGGGTAGCAACCCGGTCCGGAGGTCTTTTGCAGTTTGTCAATAAAGAACTTGTCAAGGTTTATGATACGGA
>CAZYDB010000069.1:0-16790 GCA_964645995.1 uncultured Roseivirgaceae bacterium | reverse complement strand
AGACATAATTAATGTATTTTATGTTTAAAGTTCAATGATTGCAAAAATGACTGATTCTCTCATGATGAGAAATTCCTTGCCGTCGACGGTAATTTCCGTACCGGCATATTTTCCGTATAAAATGGAATCGCCAACCTTAACAGTTAACGGCTCATCTTTTTTCCCTGCACCAACAGCTACTACAGAACCCCTTTGCGGTTTTTCTTTTGCGGTGTCGGGAATAATAATTCCACTGGACGTTGTTTCATCGGCTTGTGACGGTTCTACGAGAACCCTGTCTGCTAATGGCTTGATACTTATTTTCGACATATCTCTTATTATTTTTTTGGTTTGATAATCCGTAAAAATATTTAAACTCTCTTATTGCATTTCTCGTGCCAAAGTGAAAAAAGGTCGATTTTTGTCAAAAAGACTGACATTTTTTCATTTTTGTCGCATTTACAGCCGGACAATTGTTGTCACTCCTGTCATGAAAATATATTTGTTTTATTGTATTCCAATTTCTATATTTTGAAAAGATGTGTTGATGATAAAAGAATAAGTCATTATGGGAACGTTAAAAAACGACTGGCTGACAGAAGGCCTGATTGATTTTGAGTATAAAAAATATGTACTGCTTGCTTATTTGAAATCGGTAAGGGAGAATTTCCGGACCAACCGGCTATATCCTTTTTTCTCTGATCTTATCTTTCATTACAGGAACCTTAAATCGGTACAAGAGAATAAAAAAATTTTTATTGAACGATTCCCCAAAAAAATGAAACGGGCCGACTTCGAAAAGCTGAAGATAAGTTACGAAAAGATTATTGAGGATGATGATATGATGAGGGAAATCGAAGGTATCATAGCCTTTGCCATGGAACAATTTTCTGATGTCTTACGTGAGGGGAAGGAAATCTATGAATTTGTTGAAGAGAATGTTGAATTGGTGCCCATCGGAATATCTTCCCTGTATAAAAATGAAGGCTATATATTTATCAATGAGCAACCGGGAAAGGATATTAGTATTTACCGTTACCAGATCACTATTTTTGAAGGTCCGGAAGAGCAATACCGGGGCGTGCATACCACACTGATCGATCAGTTTGAAAAAAGTATCATTTCAACCTATGAACAGGTTAAAATGAATTTAATAAGGAAGCACCGGGAATTACCTAATCCTTCTACTTTTCTTGTGAATGCACGGTTTTCCTTTCCCCTGAATGAAACGCTGCTACCGGTGGCAAAACGTATGCTTGTCAGATATATAATGCCATAACCCTGAGCATGTATGATTCCCTGCCGGACATCGAATTTTGGAGGATAGAAGACTACGAAGGTTATCGGTAGCCAGGGAAAATACCGGAGTTTTTATTCACTCAACGTATCCAGCTCGAGCGGCTGTCCTGAATTTTCGAGGGAAGGGTCAAGATTAGGAAGCACGTTTCGATCCTGGGCACGCTCTACATTTGGACTTGTAAAGCCATCTGCAGTTGGTTCCTGGATGATCAGATTAGTAGAAAGGGTGAGCACCACCAGCACGATTGCAAGGCCCCATGTAATCTTCTCAAGGAGGTCTGTCGTTCTTTTTACGCCCATCAGTTGCGAAGAGCCTGATCCGCCAAACTGACTGGATAAGCCTCCGCCCTTGGAATTCTGTGCCAGTACAATGAGAACAAGTAAAATTGCGGTAATGGTGATCAGGGTAATAATTAATGCGAGCATCTTATTTATCTAGTTTCTTCTTCAAGACTTCAATTTGAGATGCAAAGTAAGTCTTTTTTTGTGGAAACTTCCAAATTAATTTTTTGTAAATGTCGATAGCCTTTTCAAGTTTGCCCTGATTGATCATGATCTGGGCCAGGTGTTCCGAAATAATATTATCAGAGAATTTGATGCTGGGCAGGCTGAGATCCTCCCGTTGCTTTTGGGCAGGAGGAGATTTTACCTTCTTGATTTTTGGTTCCGTCTTGATAAATTGTTCGATAATCTCTTCCTGCTCCTCCTTTTTTAATTTCGTTGGCTTTGTTGATCCTTCTTCAGGATTACCTTCCAGTTTTCTGAGAAATTTCCTGATCACCTTAGGATCTTCCTCTTCATGGATCTCATAACCTTCAGCTTTTTTTTCTTCCGATACTTTCCGAATAGTATCAATGTCAGGGGCGTCTGATAATGCATCTCTAAGATTAGCGGTCATGTCCTCTTCTGAAGGCTGTTTTTTTTCTGTTTTTTTCTTTCTTTCCGTTTGGCCGGATGTTTTCTTCTTAGCAGGTTTTTTGACAGCAGATTTTTCAATTTCTTTGTTTTCAGGCGCAGGCGCTTCCTCCTTTTTTTCAGTGTCTTTTTTAGCCGGTTTCTTTTCTGCTGTTTTATCCGAAGTTTTTTTCTGCGTTGTCTTTTTTACCGGTTTCTTTATTTCAGGCACGGGCTGTTCCCTGTCAAGCAGCTTCTCGAAATGCTCCCTGTTCTTTTTATATTCTTCAATATTTTTCAACAGCTCGGAAGACAACTTTTCTTCCCCTTCGTCCTGTTTTGAAAGCGGCGTATCATGAAGCCTTTCTTTTTCAGTTATCCCGGCTGTGGGAGGCAATTCCTCCTTTTTCTTTTCAGGCGTGTGCTTAGGTTCGATGATGGATTTCTCTGCTTCCTTTAGGGGTGACGGTTTTTCCGGATCAACGATAGGATGGGTTTCCCGGATAATGTCAGTTGAAATGACCCAATCAGAAGCATTCAGATAACTTTTGAAATTGACCCTGTCAACGGTGGCTATTGCCGCTGAAGTAACCTTGTTTTTTTCATCCGGAAACTGTTGAACATGCGCTATTTTAGCGAGAACAATTTTCAGGAAGGCACTATAGGGATGATCGACGGATAATTGTGCCAGTTCTTTCAACTCATCAGGAGTGGAATGCGCCGGATCCTTGATTAGCCGTATCAGTCTATGATTATCCAAGATCAAATGTTTTTAGAAGATGAGTCTGCATAATAATGAATTTCTTACCAATTCGCTACAGATGAATTAAAAATATCTACGAACAATTGTTCAATTATTTCCTCAACAAGCTGCGGTTCGACAGCCGATATTTGAGTGACATTAGGATCGAAATCAGCATAGAAAGAAAATTGCTGATCGAAGTCAAATGAATCATCTTTTGTATTGATGTATTGAACGGTGACGGCAATTGTCAGTCGCTGAAGGCCTGCATTATCCGGCTGATTAATATTTCCGGATGAGGTGGGCGCCATAGGTGCATAATTAAACCGGCTAATATTACCGCTGAACTGAAGATCCCCGTTTCCGGCATTATCGATCGCAAGGTTTGTGTTATTCTGAAAATATTCTTTTAATCCCTCGGTAAATTGAAGGCTGAGGTCAGCAGGACCGTCACCGGATTCATTATAAAAAAAATCTATGGATACAGTTTTAACATCAGGAGATATATTGGCTCCTGAAAAGGAATAGACGCCACAACCCGTCTGAAATATAAGTGTCAGAGCAGATACTAAAAACAGGTACTTAGTTATCAATTTCATACTGCTTGATTTTTCGATATAAGGTTCTTTCCGAGATGCCCAGGTCCCTCGCCGCATATTTTCTTTTATTGTTATTTTTACGTAAGGCTTTGATTATCATTTCTTTTTCTTTATCCTCCAGGGAGAGCGATTCCTCATCATCGGTTTCATAGGCAGCATCTTCGATCTGTACATAATCATAATCTTCTTTTTCCTGTTGCGCCGGGTTGATAATAAAGGGTTTAACTTCTTTTTGCTCAAGTGGATATTTTTCTTCCTCCATATTGTCAAAGAGTTCTTCGTGGTTCTCGAGCACCTTCCGGTCGATCTTCTCATCCTTGATGATACCATGAACCAGTTTCTTCAACTCGGTCATGTCTTTCCTCATCTCAAAAAGGACCTTGTACAGGAGATCTCTTTCAGAAATGCCTGCCTCGGTTCTTCCTTTATACAGTGCCGGGATAAGATTGCTTTCCTGCGGGAGGTATTTGACCAATATTTCAGGTGTGATCTCTCTGGATTTTTCAAGGATGGATATCTGTTCAACAATATTTTTTAACTGCCTGATGTTGCCGGGGAACCGGTATTTCATCAGGGCCGTCTTCGCGTCATCCGTCAGCATGATCATTTTAGTACGGTATTTCTCCGAAAAATCGGATGCGAATTTTCTGAATAATAAAATGATATCTTCCCCCCGGTCTCTCAGAGGCGGCACAAATATCGGAACGGTATTCAAACGGTAGAACAGGTCTTCCCTGAATTTGTTCTCATCGACGGCTTGTTTCAGATTCTGGTTAGTGGCAGCCACCACACGTACATCGGATTTCATCACCTTTGAAGATCCTACCTTGATGAACTCGCCATATTCCAGTACCCGCAAAAGCCTGGCCTGCGTATTCATAGGCATCTCGCCGATTTCATCCAGGAAGATAGTCCCTCCATTGGTAACCTCGAAATATCCCCGGCGTGATTCATGTGCGCCGGTAAAGGCTCCTCTCTCATGTCCGAATAGTTCGGAATCAATAGTTCCTTCCGGGATAGCCCCGCAGTTGATGGCAATAAACTGACCGTGCTTGCGGGGACTTAGCTGGTGGATGATCTTACTGAATGATTCTTTTCCGGTTCCACTTTCTCCGGAGATCAATACCGTCATATCCGTTGGGGCTACCTGTGCCGCCACACGGATGGCATTATTGAGTAAAGGTGAATTACCGTTAATACCAAATCTTTGCTTAATACTTAAAAGGTCTTCGTCTTTCAATGTTAAAAAATTTATGATAATACTTCAGTAACCTCTCCGAGAAGGGTAGCGCCGGTGCTTTTATTTACCAGCACATGAACGTACTGTCCTTTTTTTAAATTCCTGCCAGGGAATATGATCACCTTATTGGCGCTGTTACGGCCCTGTAAATGATCTTTCGATCTTTTCGAATAGCCTTCGATCAGCACTTTATGAATTTTACCAATATCATACCGGCTGCGTTGCCGGGAATGCCTGCGCTGAAGGTCTATGATCTCCTGCAATCGTTTCTTTTTTGTTTCTTCCGGGATGTCATCCCGGTGTTTTCTGGCTGCGGCAGTGCCGGGCCTTTCTGAATAGACGAACATATAGCTGAAATCAAACTTCACCTCTTCCATTAACGAAAGGGTTTCCTGGTGCTCTTCTTCCGTCTCGGTACAGAAACCTGATATCCAGTCGGATGAAATACCACAAGACTCACCGATGATTTCACGAATGGCCTTAATACGGTCCAAATACCATTGCCTTGTATAAGTCCGGTTCATCAGTTCCAGGATTCTTGAGCTCCCGCTTTGGGCCGGAAGATGTATATGATCACAGATGTTCTCATGTCTTTTGATCGTATGAAGAACCTCGTCGGTAATATCCTTGGGGTGTGAGGTGGAAAAACGTATCCGGAGATCCGGATGTATGCCGGCAACCTTTTCCAGTAGCTGGGCAAAATTAATTGCCTCATTAATTTCTTTTTTCTCGAGCCTGGCTTTATTGTTTTCCTGGGGTGACCACTTATAAGAATCGACATTCTGCCCCAGTAAGGTCACCTCCCGGTACCCCCGGTTAAAAAGATCCCTGGCTTCATTGATGATGGTTTCGGGATTGCGGCTTCTTTCCCTGCCACGAGTGAAAGGGACAACACAAAAAGAACACATATTGTCACAACCACGCATGATGGAGATGAAAGCCGTTACCCCATTGGTGTTTAATCTGACCGGACTGATGTCAGCGTAGGTTTCTTCACGGGATAAGAAAGTATTGATTGCCTTGTGTCCGGATTCTGCCTGCCTGACCAGCAGGGGTAGATCCCGGTAAGCGTCAGGGCCGACAACCAGGTCAACAATTTTTTCTTCTTCGAGGAATTTGGTTTTAAGCCTTTCAGCCATACAACCCAGCACGCCGATCATCAACTCAGGTTTGCCCCGCTTGATCGCGTTGAATTGTGCCAGCCTGTTCCTGACTGTCTGTTCAGCTTTCTCCCTGATGGAACAGGTATTGATAAATATCACATCAGCATTCTCGTACGAAGGGGTTGTTTCATATCCTTCTTTTAACATAATGGCGGAAATGATTTCACTGTCAGAGAAGTTCATCTGACATCCGTAGCTTTCAAGATACAGCTTCCTGCCGTTGCCAGGATGGGTTTTTGCGCCGGTCTTCGTTTTTTCTTCCGGCCCCTTAGATCCGTTGATGAAATCAATGTCTTTGATAAGTATATTCATCCTTACTTTTTCCTTCTTAAAAACGCAAAGATAACAAAGAATATGTCAAAATGTCAGTATCATTTCATATAATTACCAGTGCCTTTATTTAGGTTTGCAAGAGGGCTTCCTCGATAGCCCTGGCCTTGAGAAGACATTCCTGGTATTCAGAAGCCGGGTCCGCATCAAAGGTGATAGCACTTCCAACATGGTACTTCATTTTATTTTTTTTTCGGTCAAAAAAAATACTCCGGATCAGTACATTAAAATCAAAATCCCCTGATGGAGTGAAGAACCCGGCCGCACCGCTGAACATTCCTCTTTTACTGTTTTCGTAATCGTCGATCTCCTGCATTACTCTCACCTTGGGGGCACCGGTCATGCTACCCATTGGGAAAGCATTTTTTATGGCTTCAATAATTCCTGTTTCCTGGTTTTTCGTACATGAAATTGTTGATATCATCTGGTGAAGATGACTGAAGGAGTAAATTTCAAAAATTTCATCAACTTGCACAGATCCTGTTACTGCGCTTTTACTGAGATCATTCCTCATGAGATCAACGATCATCATATTTTCTGCAATTTCTTTTTCACTGGTTTTTAGCTTCATCCTGAGCGCCTCATCAATAACAGGATCGGGATCCCGGCGGATGGTACCTTTGATGGGCTGGGCAACCAGCCTGTCACCCTCTTTTTTCAGGAAACGTTCCGGTGAGGCGGCAAGGATATAATGATCACCAATACCCTGGAACACAGAAAAAGGCATTGGAGAAAGCTGATTGAGCTTATGGTAGACCTGGGGAGGGGAAAAAGAAGCCCCTTCAGCAATAAAAGCCAGGCAATAGTTTAATTCATAGAAGTCCCCTTCAATAATCTGATGCTTGATCCGGTTCACTTTATCAATATATTCTTCCCTGGAGGTATCGGGCATCAGTTTACTGATCATTATTTCCTGCGTAACTGGCTGGGTGCTCAAAATTTCTTCGTATACCGTCTCAGGACTTTTAGTAGTCTGGATACTGATGCCTCCCTCTTCAAAAAAAATGAGCGTTTCAGGAATAAAAAAAGAAATATCCGGGGAGGCTACCGGATCCTGATGCCTGCTTTGGAGTTTTTCAACATGGTTCTTCAGATCGTAGTTGAACCGTCCGATCATCCAATCCTGTCTTTGTCTGAAATATGATTGTAATTCAAGGAATGGATCTTCGTGAAATGAGGTGAATTCATCAATTCTGCCGGCGGCCGCAAAAGTTCTGAAAGGACCGGAGGGATAGGAGAAATTATTACCATTAAAAAGTGAGAAATGACTATTCCCATATAACCAGTAGATCAGTTTTTTAAAGAAGTGCTGGTGATCATCTGATCTATAATATGCGATGTTTCTTTTCAATAGGGATTGATTTGAAACCTGGGTTTAATGGGTCCTGGAAAAAGCAATGATCTCAAACCCAATATTTACCGTGTTGTTAATGAAGCTGTCTTTGGCCCTGGCTACCGGATCACGCTCGTTCATATAGCTTATATTCCAGGCGGTACGGTTAATGTTAAATTTGGCCGAAGCTTCCAGTTTTTGATTCCTGATGCCAATTTTAACCGGGAGCTCAATACTTTTCGTAATCCCTCGGAGGGTAAGGTTGCCGGTAACCCGGTGCGTAGGATCGATAATTACAAATTCATTGGATGATCTTTGTACGGAATCAGGCTTGAGCCTTTCCATGGATATTAATTCAAAAACAGCTTCAGGAAACTCCCTGGTGTAAAAGAAATCCCGGGAGTGAAGGTGGTCGAGCAGTTTTCGATATTGTTCGGGATCATGCTTTAAGTCAAGTATGTCGACTGAAGCAATATCAATAATGATGCGGGTACTGGTGATCTGTTGATTATCTTCAATCGGCTTGTTTTCTTCCTTTTCATTTTCTGTTGTCTCATTGGTTGTAAAAAAACCCTCTTTGATTTTGAAAATGCCGTTATGCCTTCCGGTGGGCTTGGTGCCAACCCATGTGATAATGCTTGAGGTAGTGTCAATAATATATTTTGTGCCATACTCAACTGAATCAGTGATAAGCGCCTCTCCGGTTTTGGCATGATCACTTTCAGGTTCCCTGGTGCAGGCAACAAATACTGAAATAACAATCAGGAAAGCGATAGACCGGTAAATCATAAAATGTATTTCAGAAGATCGTAATGTGCGTAAAATTAAATTTTATGTGTTACAAATTGATTAATTAATAGGTATTTTTGGGTAAAAACTTATAATGGCTCTGGTATTACCTGTCAGAAATAAAGAACCAAAGTTTGGTAAGGATTGCTATCTTGCTGACAACGCAACCATCGTTGGTGAAGTGGAAATGGGAGATTATTGCAGTGTATGGTTCAATGCCGTTATACGAGGGGATGTTCATTATATCAAAATTGGAGATAATACCAATATTCAGGATGGGGCTGTTATTCACTGTACCTATCAAAAGGCACCCACTACTATTGGTAATAATGTATCCATTGCACACAATGCTATCGTTCATGGATGTACGGTTGAAGATAATGTTCTTATAGGAATGGGAGCGATCGTGATGGATCATGCCCTGATAAAAAGCGGTTCTATCATTGCTGCCGGGGCGGTTGTATTATCAGGGACGGTGGTAGAAGAAGGTGCGGTTTATGCAGGCATCCCTGCACGGAAGGTTAAAAATGTAGACGAGGAATTAAAGGGTGTTTTTGAAAGAACAGCTAAAAACTATATAAAGTATGCAAAATGGTACTAATTTTCTGGTCAGGTTATTATTAACCGCTCTGGCAGTAATTCTTACTTCATACCTGTTGCCGGGGGTTCATGTTGACAATTTTCTGAGTGCAATCATTTTATCACTCCTGCTGGCATTACTCAATGTAACCCTGAAACCATTGTTGATCCTGATAACAATACCCGTTACTGTTATCACTCTGGGGGTTTTTTTACTAGTTATCAATGCATTTTTGATCCTGCTGGCAGATGCGATCATGCCCGGATTCATAGTGGATGGTTTCTGGTGGGCATTGTTATTCAGCGTGGTACTATGGCTGATCAATTCCCTGTTGAGAAACCTTACGAATTAATCCAAACTATCAAGGGTTTTTTTTAACTCTTCTTCCGTCCCTTTTAATTTAGCTTTACAATAGGTTATGAGTTTGCTGGCCTTTTTCACCATGCTGTTAAGTTCATCCACCTCGGGCTCCTCATTTTCGATTTTTTGAACAATTTCTTGCAATTGTTTGAGGGCCTCCGTATAGGTCATTTCTGTTTTTGCCATATCACTTAATAATTTTACTCTTAATTTTTCCTGATGCGAATTCCGTTTCTATCATATCCTCCTCTTGCAGAGACTCCGGGTCCTTAATGGCTTTGTTGTTCATCCTGGTGATGCTGAAACCCCTGGTAAGGATGGAAGCGGGATCAAGTATCTTTATTCTCTCCTCTAAATTATGAAGTTCTCCTGATTTGATAATAAGTAAATGCTTAATGGATTTTTTGATCGACTGTTCATTATTAGCAATGATATTTTTTATGTGGATTATCTGTTGCCGGGCAATGAAACGGAATTTCTGATCCAGGTTTCCGAGTTCGTTCCTTTTTTTCAAAATCAAGCCCTTTGTCATGTGCTTTATATCGCGTACATAGCTATCGATTTGTGAGTTTTGATCCATTATTGAATGGTTGGTAAAATGAATGATTGATTGAAAAAGTTCGTCGATTCGCTCTTCATATTGCCTGCATCCACTGATCAGGAATTCAGCCACGGCAGTAGGGGTTTTAAGCCGTGTATTGGCTACCATATCCGTTATGGTCTCATCTCTTTCGTGACCGATGCCGGTAATTACCGGTAACGGAAACTGCGCGACATGACTGGCCAGGTTGTAAGTATCAAAACAGTCCAGGTCCAGGCTGGCTCCGCCCCCCCGGATCAGTACAAGGACATCATATTGATCGATTCTGTCATTGATTTCGATCATCGCTCCAATTATGGATCTTTCAGCCTCCAGTCCCTGCATGATTGCCTGGAAGAGATCGGCATGAAATTGGTAATTATATGGATTGCCTTTCAATTGCTCCATGAAATCCTGGTATCCGGCTGAGGTGGCTGAGGCAATGATGGCTATCCTTTGTGGCACGGCGGGCAACGGGAGCTCCCGGTTCATCTCAGCGATGCCGTCTTCCTTCAATTTGGCCATGATCTCCTGCCTCCTACGGGCCCTCTCACCCAGGGTATAGTTGGCATCGATATCCCTGATATTCAAACTTAGCCCGAAGACTTCATGAAAGTTAATAGTAACACTGGCAAGGATATTCATCCCCGGCCGGAGCGGTTGTCCGGTGATGGCCTCAAACCAACCGGAGAGATTTCTATAGTTATAAGACCATATCGTGGCACGCATTTTAGCAAGGATCTGATCATCTTTTTTTTCCACAAGTTCCAGATAACAATGACCCCGCTGGTTGACGCGCAGTTCACTGATCTCCGCAATTACCCAGTAGGCCCCGCCAAGCTGATCTTCGAGCATATGTTTGATCTTTTGATTCAACCCGAGCAAGGTAAGATGATCATCCATAGGCTATCTTTTTTTATTAGAATATTAATTAAAGGCTTTCGAAGGATTAATGTTCAATAATTTTTATTTTTAAGTTATATAAATTCTTTTTAAAAAATGAGAAATTTTTTCTTCCCGTTCAACCAACTGCACATATTTATCAGCTTATTATTTGCTTCCAGCCTTTTGTTACTTATCAACCAGGGGTGCAACAGAACCGGGGCTTCCAAAGAAACCGGTACGGATCCGGGTTTCAGTGCTTTTATTTCCGGATATACCGGAGGGATATTGTCAACCGGATCTCCGGTAAGGATCAGGTTGAGTCAGTCTGTTGATGATACGATCATAAGCAGGACAGCGGAGAGGCCGGATCTGTTAAGGATAAAGCCTGAAATTGACGGAGATGTATTGTGGGTCGACAATCAGACAATAGAATTCAGGCCCCGGAACCGGTTTTTACAGGATCAGGCCTACAGGGTTTCTTTTAAGCTAGGGAAGTTGATGGATCTACCTGATGAATACGCAACCTTTTCTTTTACTTTCCATACCATGCCCCAGAATTTTGAAGTCAGGATAGAAGGAGTGCAGACGGCAAGCCTTCAGGACCTCTCCACCCAGGTGATTCAGGGCACCTTGCTTACGGCGGATGTCGCTGAAGATGAACAGGTTGAAAAAGTTCTCAAGGCACTGCAGGAAGGCAAAGATCTGGAAATAACCTGGGATCATGGGTCGGATGGGCGCTCTCATCGTTTTGAGGTAAACAACGTAAAGCGCTCGAACCAGTCATCAGCCGTTCAGCTATCGTGGAACGGACAACCGGTATCGGTTACCGCGGAAGGCAGCCATCAGGTAAAGATCCCTTCCCTCGATGACTTCCGTTTAATGGAAGCAAGGGTGGTGCAATATCCGGAGCAGCATATTTTATTGTCTTTCTCCGACCCCATCAAGCAGGATCAGCAGATGAAAGGACTGATCACACTTGATAACCAGACCAGTCTGAACCTTGCGATCAATAAAAACGAAGTCAGGGTATATCCTGTTGTCAAACAGTCAGGAACACATTCGGTACTGATCCACAAAGGCATACAGAATATTTTGGGCTATAAACTCCCTGGAGAGGAAACCATAGAACTGGAATTCGACCAGGTTCGGCCGGCTGTCCGGTCAGTTGCCAGCGGCGTGATTCTCCCTACCTCCAAAAAATTGATCCTTCCTTTTGATGCTGTCAATTTAAAAGCAGTGGAAGTACAGATAATACGCATCTTTGAGGATAATATTTCACAATTTCTGCAGGTCAATAACCTGAAAGGAAGAAATGAGATGAAACGGGTTGGTTATCCGGTGGTCCATAAGGTAGTTCCCCTGCTATCATCAGGAGCCGTAGACCTGAGCCATTGGGACCGGTATAATCTTGACCTGTCGGAACTGATCAATGCCGAACCAGGTGCTATCTATCAGGTCAGACTGAGGTTCAGCAAGAAGCATTCCGTATATTATTGCGGGGAGGATATCGAGCGGACGGTAATGGACGAGTTGGTAAGCGACAATGAAAGTTGGGATAGCTATGAGACAAGCTACTGGGATTCTTTTGATTATTATTATCCGCCGGGCTATCAATGGGATGAGAGAGATAATCCATGCCATGTTTCCTATTATAATTCAGACCGGTTTATCAGCCATAACCTTTTGGTGTCTGACCTTGGCATGATAGCTAAGATAGGTGCGACTGATAATATGCAGGTTTTTGTTAACGATATTAAAAGTACCGGCCCGGTTCCCGGGGTGACACTTGAGCTGTATGATTTTCAGCAGCAATTGATGGAAAAGATCATGACCGATGATAGGGGCCAGGCCCGGTTTTCCCTGAGTAAAAAACCCTTTTTGATCATTGCCCGGAAGGAAGGTCAGCGTGGTTATCTTAAGCTGAATGATGGTCAGGCACTTTCTTTGAGTAATTTTGATGTAGGCGGGCAGCCGGTAAAGACCGGAATTAAAGGTTTTATTTATGGAGAAAGAGGTGTCTGGCGTCCTGGTGACTCACTGCATATAGCATTTGTTCTTGAGGATAAAAATAATATCATCCCTGAGGAGCATCCCGTTATCTTCGAATTAAACAATCCCCTGGGTCAGCAGACTCACCGGATGATTAGGAACGAATCACTCGGGGATATCTATAAATTCAGTCTTAAAACCGCTGAAGATGCTCCTACCGGAAACTGGCAGGGCGAGGTAATTGTCGGAGGTGCTGTTTTTAATCATAGCTTCAAGATAGAGTCGATCAAGCCAAACCGCTTGAAGATCAATCTTGAATTTGGGAATGACAGGCTTACCGTTGACGATAGTTATGCTTCAGGGTTACTCAGGGTACGATGGCTTCATGGCGCCGTGGCCCGTAATCTGAAGGCAGAGTTCGATGTTTCACTTGCAGCAAGCGAAACGACTTTTGATGCTTACCCGGAGTATGTTTTTGATGATCCGGTGCGGAGATTCGAAATGGAAGACCAGCGGATCTTTGACGGTTATCTTGATGAAAAGGGTGAGGCAAGGGTCAATGCCAGGCTGGCAGTTGAGGAGGCGGCACCGGGGATGCTTATGGCATATTTTCGTGGTAAAGTATATGAAGAAGGGGGTAATTTCAGTGTCGATCGGTTTTCAGTGCCCTATTATCCCTATAATTCTTTTGTGGGTATAAGGGTGCCGGAAGGAGATGCCTCAAGGGGTATGTTACTTACTGACACTACGCATATCATCAGGATGGTGACGGTGGACCCGGATGGTGGACTTATTGAAAGATCAGGTCTTCAAATGGAGGTTTATAAACTTGATTGGAGGTGGTGGTGGGACTCTTCCGAAGAATACCTTGGCAATTACGTTAGCAGCAGTTACTATCAGCCGGTCCTCAAAACGGAAGTAATAACCAGGAACGGAAAAGGATTGGCAGATTTTAAAATAGAATACCCGGACTGGGGCCGTTATCTTATCAGGGTATGTGATCCGGTTTCCGGTCATTGTACCGGAAAGATCGTTTATGTCGACTGGCCGGGATGGGCAGGAAGGGCGAAAAAAGATATTCCCGGAGGGGCTGCCATGCTGATGTTAGCCGCAGACAAGGAAAGCTATGAAACCGGAGAAAATATTGAATTGACCATACCGGGTAGTGCTGTTGGCAGGGCTTTGATCAGCATTGAGAATGGCAGCAAGATCCTTGAAACTCATTGGTTGAACACGAGGGAGGGTGAAAATGCTTTCAGTTTTAGAGCGAAGGAAGGCTATGCGCCTAATATTTATGTTCATGTTGCACTTTTACAACCTCATGCCCAGACTATTAATGATCTTCCCATCAGGATGTATGGTATATTGAATATCGGTATCGATGATCCGGAAACCCATATAACCCCTGTAATTAATATGCCGGAAGAGTTAGAACCTGAAGAGACATTCACTATACAGGTGAATGAAAAGGACGGAAAAGAAATGGCGTATACAATTGCTGTGGTTGATGATGGCTTGCTTGACCTTACCCGTTTTAAAACGCCGGATCCCTGGAACACTTTTTATGCAAAAGAGAGCCTGGGTGTTAATACCTGGGATGTATATGATGAAGTGATAGGGGCCTATGGGGGCACATTGGAGCGGTTGTTATCAGTAGGTGGAGATGCTGCCATTGAACGCCCGGAAGGGTCCAGGGCAAGCCGCTTTGAGCCTGTGGTTTTATTTAAAGGTCCGTTTCTTCTGAAGAAAGGCAAAACCAATAAGCATACTTTTAAAATGCCCCGGTATATCGGGTCGGTGAGGACCATGGTGGTGGCAGCCGGGAATGGTGCTTATGGAAGTCAGCAACAAACAATACCGGTACGTAAAAACCTGATGGTTCTGGGTACTCTGCCAAGGGTGTTAGGCCCATCAGAAAAGCTGAATCTGCCGGTTAATGTATTCTCCTATGATGAGTCTGCCAATAAAGTTAATGTGACGGTAAAAACCAATGATATGATCACCATAACGGGGCCGGGCTCTAAGGAAATAAATTTCGACCAGACTGGTGATCAGATGGTTTATTTCCCTGTTGAAGTGAAGCCTTCGCTGGGTTTGGCTCGTTTTGAGATCCGCGCACAGGCAGGAGCCATGATCGCTGTTCATACCATTGAAGTTGATGTACGCAACCCCAATACCCCTGTCGTGCAGGTGTACGATGCCACCCTCCAGCCAGGAGAAACCTGGGATGGGAATTTCGGGTTGCCGGGGATGGCCGGCACCAATAATGCCATACTCGAGATCAGCACCTTGCCTCCCCTGGACCTGGGGAAAAGATTGCGGTATTTATTGAATTATCCTCATGGTTGTCTGGAGCAGACTGTTTCAGCCGCCTTCCCACAATTATTCCTTCATGAGATAATGGATGTAGATAAAAGGATCAGGGAAATGACGGAAAACCACATAAAAGAGGCTATCCGTAAGATCAATGATTTCCAGAATTATGATGGCGGATTCCGTTACTGGCCAAATCAGTCTTCCACTGATGACTGGGCTACCAGCTATGCGGGTCATTTCCTTTTGGAAGCAAAAAACAAAGGTTATGATGTTAATGATACGGTGTTAAAGCGTTGGATCAGATATCAGAAGCAGTCGGCCAACCGGTGGCGTAAAACCGGGAAATATCACCGGGATGACCTGATGCAGGCTTATCGCTTGTATACCCTTGCCCTTGCTAACGAAGCTGCTGTCGGCGCCATGAACAGGCTCAGACAGGAATCGATGACATTGCAGGCTTCCTGGCGGTTAGCTGCAGCCTATGTTCTTGCCGGGCAGGAAGAGGCCGCAGAAGACCTTGTGCATAGCCTTGAAAAGGAGGTGTCAGAATACAAGGAACAGAGCAATTCTTATGGGTCTCATATTCGTGATGAAGCAATGATTCTTGAAACACTGGGATTGATGAATAAAAAAACGGAAGGAGGGTCATTACTGAAAAATATCGCCGGATATTTGAGCAATACCGGCCAGTGGATGAGTACACAAACTACCGCCTATTGTCTGATAGGGATCAGCAAATTTATCAGCAAAGAGAACTTTTCTGATAAAATCAGGTTTTCCTATCAACTTAATGGTAAAGAATACACAGCCGAAACCGGATATCCGGTTATACAAAAGGAACTGCCGGTTACCAGTGGAGAAAAAGTAATCCTGTCAATAACCAATCAGGGAGATGGTCTCCTGTTCTCCAGGGTAATAGTAAATGGCACACCCCTGGTAGATCCTGCTGAGAAGATAGAAAATAACCTCCGGATCAAAATGGTGTATAAAGACATGAACGGTAATCCGGTCAACACCCAACAGTTAAGGCAGGGAACAGACCTTATGGCAGACCTGGTGATCACCAACCCGGGACTCAGGGGACATTACAGGGAACTGGCCCTGACAGAAATATTTCCCTCAGGCTTTGAGATAATAAATACAAGGATGGATGAATTGTCTTCACTTCAATATAAGAAGCAGCCGGATTACCAGGACGTTAGGGATGATCGTGTGCTTTCATATTTTGACCTGGAAGCAGGAAAATCTATTAACATAAGGATACTCCTTAACGCAACCTATTCAGGATATTATTATCTTCCTCCGGTAAGTTGTGCGGCGATGTATGATCAATCGGTTTCTGCCAGGTTGCCAGGGCAGTGGATTGAAATTATACCTGTCGATTAAGCCGGTCAGGTACAGTATCAAACGATGATCATGATAGTTTTTACGGAAATCCATTGGGTTTATGATTATTTTCATTTCCCCTAACCCGTCTGCCGGTCAGGGAATAGATAAAAAGCTTTTGACTTTCTGATCTTTCTGGAAATATTTTAATAAATCCTCATCAAAACCCGATATATATAACTTTCTGAAAATGTCAATATTATACATAAAATACCTCTAACCTGAAAAATCCACGAATTTTTCACCCTATCAGGCTGATGGAGCACCCCGATAATAATCGGGATGCCCATCAGGGTTAACCTGGCGAAGTATCTTATTGAATATCA
>CAZYDB010000068.1:0-16895 GCA_964645995.1 uncultured Roseivirgaceae bacterium | reverse complement strand
TTCATAAATTTTTGTTGTTCGGCGTAATTTTAAGATATATAGGTGATATTCAATACGATACTTCGCCAGGTTAACCCCGATGAGCATCCCGATTATCATCGGGGTGCTCCATCAGCCCGATAGGGTGAAAAATTCTTGCATTTTTCAGGTTAAATTCCCTTATTCGGAATTTCATTAAGATAAATCAGAACATAAGCGTAATCAGGGTACCTTCTCCATCCCGGGAATACACTTTGATCTTTCCATGCTGAGCCCTCATTAACTGCCTTGCCAGGGTAAGGCCTATTCCTGAACCATTCTTCTTCGTCGTAAAAAATGGCATGAATATATAATCAAGCACATTAAAAGGAATGCCTGAACCATTATCCTCAACTTCAATACAACTTCCCCTGCCCTCTTTCCAGGCTTTGATTCTGATCATGGGTAAAGAATGATCTTCCAGTGCATGAATAGCATTTTTAATAATATTGATCAGTATCTGCTCCACCATTCTCCGGTCCATATTTATCCTGAGTCCGGCAGGCTTGATTTCAGTAACCACCTTTACCTGCTCTTTTAAAAAGCCAACTAGCAATAGATTTACCACATCAGTAACAAGGTCCGAAACCGATACCGGGGAAACCACTGGTTTCGGAATTTCAGTGATCACCTGATAATCATCAACAAATTTTGACAATCCAAGACTCCTTGTATGAATTGCTTTCAAACCTGTAAAAATGTTGTCCAGGTCCTCCTCAGATAAGTCAACAGGCTTTTTCAATTGGCCATCGCCTTGTATCGATTTCATTAATGACGAAGATACAAGCTTGACGGGACCTACCGAGTTTATGATCTCATGGGTCAACACCTTGATCATCCGCTGCCAGGCTTCTGCTTCTTTTTCTTCCAGTTCAGGCCTTATATTTTGCAGCGAGACAAGCTTGACTTTATGGTTATCGAGGTTGAAAGCACTGGCCTTAATATAAATATTTTTGATCTCGTTCCGTTCGTATAACTTAAGCACCTCTGTTGTCCCTTGCCTTATGGACCTGAACCGGTACGAAAGGTCAGGGGAGATCTTGTTCAATCCTTCCAGAGTTCCCATATGAGGTATCTGGAGGATCCTCCTGGCGGCATGGTTAAACAAGTGAACTTTTTCCTTTTCATCCCATGCAAGCAAACCGGTATCCACGTGTTTTATCACCTGCTCAAAATATTGATGCTCAATTTCCTTCTGAATTTTAAGATTTCTGAACTGTTCGGTTATCCGGTTAAATTCATCATAGACAGGCTTGAAAGGCAGCTTTTTATTCTTACTAAAAACAAGCGAACTATCATCCCACCGGAAAGATTGCAAAAAAACAAGAAGATTCCGGTTAGTGCTATTAACATACTTGATTAAAAGAATAATCTCAATAACCCAGCATATAGCCAAACTTATCGAGGTTACCACCTTATTATCCTGGCTGACGGCCCAGATAAACAGCCCTGAGGTAACAGCGATCAGGACCACCTGGAAGATGACCATGGTGTTAAACCGGTTTGAGTTCATATTTTTTTATTTTATCATACAAAGTTGACCGGTTGATTCCCAGTTCCCTGGCCGTTCTGCTCATGTTCCACTCAAATGTTTCCAACGCTTTGAATATTATCTCTTTTTCATTCTTCTCGAGATTAAAATCCACATCCGTAGCCTCGTCAATTTTTCTCCGGACGTCCAGTTGAAAATCGGCCGGCTGCAACCGGGATCCATCAGCAAGGATCACGGCTTTTTCCACAGCATGCTGTAATTCACGGATATTACCGGGCCAACTATGTTTTTTCATTTTGTTTAATACCTGATCTGAAATCAACAATCCATCTTTCTTATATTTCCCTTTATAAACATTGAAAAAATGAATGGCCAGGTCTGGTATATCATCAATACGGTTTCTCAATGGTGGCAATCCGATCTCAACGGTATTGATCCGGTACAGGAGGTCTTCGCGAAATTGATTATGGCGGACCATTTCCGGAATCTCCCGGTTCGTTGCAGAAATAAGCCTGAAATTGACTGGTCTTTCATGATTTTCACCCAATCGCCTCAACACCTTGCGTTGGATCACGGTCAATAGTTTTGGCTGTAAATGCAAAGGCAGGTTGCCGATCTCATCCAGGAACAATGTGCCGTCTGATGCCAGTTCAATACGGCCGGCTTTATCAGAACGGGCATCCGTAAAAGCGCCTTTTGCATGGCCAAAGAGCTCACTTTCAAAAAGATTTTGTTGTATGGTGCCCAGGTCAACCGGTACAAATAAGGCATTGGCTCTTCCGGACATCCGGTGTATCTCCCGGGCAATAACCTCTTTCCCGGTTCCACTTTCTCCGGAGATCATAATATTGGCTTCCGTAACAGCCACCTTCTCCATAACTTCATACACTTCCTTCATGCACACGGATTCGCCCCTGACCATTACATAGTCCCGCTCAATCGTTTCTTTCAGATGATCCTGTCTGGTCGTCAGCTTTCCGATTTCGCGGTTCTTCCGGCTCATCCTGAAGGCAGACAATACAGTAGCTATAATTTTATTATCATCCCAGGATTTTTGGATAAAATCCGTCGCGCCTTCCTTTAACGACCGGATGGCGAGATCAACATCCCCAAAAGCAGTTATTAAAAGAACGGTAACCTCCTTATCCATTTCCCTGATCTTATGCATCCAATAAACCCCTTCATTGCCGGATTGTATCCCGGCCTTAAAATTCATATCCAGCAGAATAACATCAAACTGGTGGCTTTTCAGATGAAAAAGCATACGATCCGGTATCAGCTCTGTAATGACCTCCATGAAATGAGGGGAAAGAAGAATTTTTAAGGCGATCAGAAATTCTTCATTGTCATCCACAATTAAAACACGACCCTTTTTGTTATGCATATCGAGATGAAAAAATGAATTTTCATAAAATTGATAAAAACTGTTGTAAAAAGGTACACTAATGTTGGAAAATCCAACACCCTGATTAAGCCCTTTCTGGCAACCTGCTGCTTTTCAGCATTTTATTTTTTTGGTATCACTATTGAGTACTACTTTTATAAAAAAGTTATATGCTCAGACATTATATCAAAATCGCATTCAGGACCATCCGGCGTCAGAAGTTATTCGCGGCTATCAACATCATTGGCCTTTCGGTAGGGCTTACCACTTTTATTCTGATTGCATTATATATTCAATATGAGTTCAGCTACGACAGTTATCATTCTCGTTTTAATGATATTTATCAGGTACAACAGATTGCGCACCTGGCCGACAAGGATGACTACTGGACGTCAACTTTATACCCCATGGGCGAGGCCCTTGCATCGGACTATCCTGAAATCGAGAATGCAGTCGTGACCCGCAAGATCTGGGGTGAATACCTTTCCTCTTCAGAAAAGCTGACCTTATACGAAGAGAATGGACTTTATGCGCAACCCTCCCTTTTTGAAATATTTGATTTCACCTTCCTGGCGGGTGATCCTTTCGCCGTCCTTAATGAACCTTTTTCCATGGTCCTAACCCGGTCTATGGCAAAAAAGTATTTCCCAGATCAGCCCGCCATTGGACAAATCATCACCGCACGCAACCGGTTTGCATACAAGGTAACCGGCGTGATAGAAGATATCCCTGAAAATTCCGAATTCAAGGCGGTCGATTACATCAGCAGCATCGCATCTATCGAACCGGTAGAGGGATGGACCCTCGATAACTGGGGGAACTATAGTTTTTTAACCTATATCATGCTGTATCCGGGAAGCGACCCGGAAGCACTTGAAGACAAGATCAGGGACTTTCTATATCCCTATATCAAGGACCAATCTACCCGCATCTCGCTCTGGTTGCTACCGATGGCCAAGGTTCACCTGGAGGAGGATCCTGATAATACAGGCAATATTACCATCATATATCTGTTTGCCTCGGTAGCGATTTTCGCTTTAGTGATAGCCTGTATCAATTTTATTAACCTTACAACTGCCTATTCGGTAACCCGGGCCCGGGAGATCGGTGTCAAAAAGGTGGCGGGATCGCACCGCAGCAGCCTGATCATGCAATTCCTGACCGAATCAATCCTGTTTGCCGCGATGGCTAGTTTCATCGCCTTTATCCTTGCTGAAATATCCCTTCCCTGGTTCAACAGGATCGTATTCCGGAGTCTTGACATCGCCTATCTCGGTAACTGGCCCTTCCTGGCCGTTATCATGTTCATCACACTCCTTGTAGGCCTGCTGGCCGGTGCCTATCCGGCATTCTACTTATCCGCATTCAAACCCGTAGCTGCCCTGCAAGGGAAAGCTGGAACGGGAGGAAGAAAAAATCTTTTCAGAAGGATCCTCGTCACTTTTCAATTCGTGATCTCCGCGATGCTCATCCTGGCCACCATCCTGGTCTACCGTCAACTGGACTTCATGAAAAACAAGGATATGGGGTTCGATAAGGAACATATTCTGTTTCTCGAGGTTGATGCCGAATTCAAGGAGGAATCGAGGAACTTCGATCTCGTGCGCCATAGCCTGATCCGGCATCCTGACATCCTGAATGCATCCATATCATACAATATCCCATTCCATGGCAGTAACGGATCGAACTATAACTGGGAAGGCGGCGATCCGGAACAGAAGATCAATATGCGTTGGAATAACGTAGATGCTCATTATATTGATACCTATGACATGGAGATCGTGCAGGGGCGGAATTTCTCCAACCGGTTTTCAACAGATACGACCATTGCCTGTCTGATCAACGAAAAGGCGGTAAACCTATTCGGATGGGAAGATCCCATTGGAAAACGGATCAATGACAATAAATTTACGGTAGTGGGTGTGGTGCGGGATTTCCACCCCTTTCCCCCATTCAATGAGATCCCACCGTTTATTCTGCTTCCGCATCAAGGTCAAATAGACCGGCATGCCCTCTATTCGATCCGGTATAGGGACGGCGCCGACCGCAAAGCTTTAAAATCATATGTCAATGAGGTATTCCACGAGTTTTTTCCGGAAAACATTTTTGAGGCCCGGAACCTGTTGGATGATATGGGAGAGACCTATACAATTTACCAGGGTGTGATCAACAGCTTCGGTTTTTTCTCAGTGGTTACCATCCTGATCTCGGCTGTAGGCCTCTTCGGGCTTGTGGCCTATATCACCCGATCGCGCACCAAAGAGATCGGGATCAGGAAAGTTCATGGCGCAGCTTTTCGCCAGATCTTCCTGATCCTGGCTCGTGAATACATGCTTATCGTTATGGTTGCCGTATTGATTGCCTGGCCGTTAGGCACACTGATACGCAGCATCGACCCGGCCTATTACAAGGTACCCCTCGCTTACTGGGAATACGGCCTGACCGCATTGATGGTGATCCTGATTTCACTGTTTACGGTTAGTATTCATACCTGGCGGGCGGCCCAAGGCAATCCGGTAGATGCATTGAGATATGAATAAAAGGGAAATACAAAATCAATAATATTTTGAAAAGCATCTATATTATTGATTGCGGACGTAATTCTTCCGATCATTATTTTCAGGCTAAGGAAGGATAGATAAATACTTTTCCGGGAATTGCGATTTTCGTAATTTCAAAACCTTAAAAACCATATAAATTAAGAATTTCATATTTTATAGTCAAAATTAGAACATTTACTGCCTTTTCAACTTGCCGATCCGTTTAAATCAATAATTTGTATTAGATTTTTGCTATAATTAAGGCGAAAGGTGGACTCGTTTTTTTAAGCTGACAAGGTTCTTCAGGCCGGATCCACGCATACAGAAAGTTGATAATCAAGACAGCCTCCTGAAGAACCTTTTTTTTGCTTTTTATAAATAAAATTCAATAGCTGTATCAATTGGCAAAACCAATCCTTTAAGGTAAATTAAATTGTTACGATTGAATACATCTTATTATCATAAACCCTTTAATTAAGAAAAATGAAAAACTCAAAAACTTCGGCATCTATAGGATTTCCCCTGATCTTAGGGTTATTGGTTTCTTTAACGGCCTGTAATCAGGAGGCTTCGGTTATCACCTATCCACCGATCAACGGTCTGGTTACCAGCGATAGTTATGATGTGTCTGCCGATGGAGTCTCTGTCTGGACGGAAAAATTCAGGACAAGCATGAATATAGATGAACTTCCTGAATGGTTTACCGCAACACCCTATACGCAGGAACAGCAGGAAATTCATATTGCCCATTTTTCATGCAGGAAAGCGGTCAGGATTGATATCAACCTTTCAGAACCGGTTAAAAACGTGACCATACATCCGAAAAGCCGGAATATCGAAGTTTCCATCGAAAAAAACAACATCAGCTTCACTATACCCGGTCCGGACAAATTATACATTGAAGTAAATGACCTGCCTCCTCTCTGCCTTTTTGCCGATCCGGTTGAGACAGCATCTCCTTCCGCTGATGATCCGGATGTCCGTTATTTCGGCCCGGGGGTTCACCGTCCCGGGATGATGGAACTGAAGGACAATGAGACGGTCTATATTGCTGGCGGTGCAATTGTCTATGGCGGCATCAGGACCAATGGCGCATTTAATACGAAAGTATCCGGACGCGGGATCCTGGACGGCAACTTCGAGCACAGGAGAATGGTCATGCCGGAGAACAGCGACAAGGTCGAGTTCAACGGGATCATGATCCGGAACGGCAGAACCTGGACCAATACGATCGTGAACTGCACCAATGTCGTGTACAGGAATGTGAAGGTGATCAGCTTCGGTCCCGGAGGCGATGGAATCAATCCCCTGGGTTCGAGACATGTGACCATTGACAGTTGTTTTCTCAGGTGTACCGATGACTGCATCGCCATCAAATCGCCTGACTCAATGATGGTGGTAAGGGATATTCAAGTGACCAACAGCACCATGATCGGCTATGCCTTCAGCGATGGGGTAACCATAGGCTTTGAAACGAACGGGCCGGTGATTGAAGATGTGGTGGTCCGCAATTGTGACATCCTTCAGGCCCGTGGCGGAAGCAGGGTGGATGGACATTCTGCCTTCAGCATCATTTGTGATGGTCCGGCCGTCATACAAAATATACTTTACGAGGATATCCGGGTAGAAGAACCCGTGCTTAAATTATTCGAATTGCATATCACCGATGGTACCAAGTATGGCATCAACCCACCCGGGCACATACGGGATATTCACCTGAAAAATGTCTCATGGGCCAGCGAAAGACCGGTTATTTTACAGGGCTTTGATGAAAACCACCAGGTGGAAAATATTTTATTCGAGAACTGTACCATCGAAGGGGTGAAATTGATCGACACAGCCTATCCTGAATTCCGGGTCAATGAATTTGTGAATGATGTCAGGTTCGAATAATGCTGGATTAATTGGCGTATCTATTTTTATGATCCTGATGGGATTGGGCATCACCTTGATCCGGACAATGGACATTCTACGGGGAAAATTCCGGGAACAGGGAAATTTATTTCACTGGAAGAACGATGGTGGCGACCTGATGTGGCCTCATCTCCTGGCCGAATACCTTACCGCGCTGGTCCTGGTCATGGGTGGTATTGGCCTCTTCCGGCCCTTCCAGGGATCCCTTCTGCTTTCCATGGCCGCCCTGGGCGCTCTTTTCTACACCTCTCTTAACAGTCTGGGATGGGTATTGGTTAGAAAAGAACGTTGCGCCTATGGGACATCCATGATGGCCGGGATCCTGGGCAGCGTAATCTGCTTTGTTGTTCTATTGCGTTAATTAACGTAAACGCTGTGATCATATTTATCATATTATCAACACGTATGATATCTGTCCCTGTCACTATACCGGGCATTGATCAGGTTCAGGACAATCCCGGATTTTTATTTTGTTTTGAATTTATTACTATTCTATACCTTACGACTTTCCATATTATAGCGATGAATTAACAATGGATTAATTTTATATAACATTACCCTAACATTGAATTGGTCCGGAGTTTGTATTTTTATCATGTGAAATTCAAGAATTTTTCCCGGTTTTATAGGAGCATGAGTTAATCCCTTACGTATCTTGCTGACAATTATTGTTTTATCATTGACAAATTACTTGGTTTACAATGGATTTGTGAAGGATCGGGATTGACACTTATTTGAGTGGAGATATCCTCTAATATTTTTTAATCATCTTTTAATCACCCGGTAAATGAAACGTATTTTATTACTCCTTTTATGCCTTCTTTCAGGAATGGAAGCCCTTCCACAAGATCCGGTTCCTGTACCTATAAAAACACAGATTGGAACTAAATGGGGTTATGATGATCAGAATGGCAACAGGGTTATCGGTCCAAAATTTGAAAAAGCCTTCACCTTTATTGACGGGATCGCACAGGTCAAGAATTCAAATGGATATCTCGGCTATATTGATACTGAGGGCAATATGATATATGATTTTATTTTCAAGGAAGCTTCAGCCTTTGGCAGGGATTTTCTTGGGGAAAGGATCCCAAGTAATTGCGCCTATGCAACGATTTACATGCATAATGCCATGAATTCAAAAGGTCAATATGCCTTCGGGATTTATCCCCCTGAACTTTCCGAGGATATTCTAAAGGAAAGTTACCAGTTAAGGTATGGAGTAATCACCCGAAACGGGCAGGTGGTAGTACCTTTCAATTATTCAACGGATAATGAAAATAAACCCGAAATCGTTGGCGATCGAATGATCCTGCGGTATAAGCAGGATGATAAACAAATCTCTGCCTTATTGAATGACCGTGGCGGTGCGATCATTAAGCCTTTCCCCGGTGAACTGTATTGGCTGACGTCAGATCGGGTTATGGGCCTGCAAATGCATAATGTAAGGCAAAATGGCAGAATAACCAGACTAAAACTGGCACAATTATATGATAAATATGGCAATGTACTGGTCCCTTACGAAAAAGGATATATTGAATTTAGTATTATTCCCGGCCGGGAACCGACCAAAGTTTTTACACCGACCCAGGCCATGGATTATGCCCTGAACAACATGGGTAAGCAATATGTAAAGCCTGAGCATATGTACTTCAAAGATGCAGGAAATTTCCTTTTCAGGGCGACAAGGTCGATTGGGGGAGAAAACAAAGCCGGATTGATCAACGGAGATGGCAAGGAAATCATTCAAACCCTCTATAAAGACATCATGTTCTTTTATAAACTTGATGGAAGCTCCATCTCAAGATCCTATGGCGTCGTATGCATGTCAGGAGATTACTGCGATGAAAAATTCTATATCAACAGCAAAGGGGAATGCACTCAAGGCTGCCCGGAATTTGTGGATTTTGATTACGAGGGCTACATCACGCTGGAATTGATCTCTGAAGTTAAAGAACAATCACTTGAACTCCCATGGAGAAAGGCCGGCAGTACGGTGGAAGGATCTCCGTTCTACGTGCTCAAGGGATTGGATTTTATCGAAAAGGCTGAAAAGGAAATTGAATATGACGAAAAAGGACTCGCAGTAAAAGGGACCAGATTTGATGATCAATTCAAATACATCCTGGCCTGGGAAGACAGAATGCTTATGTTTAATGATGAAGGTAAAGCAAGTCCCCTGTATTTTACATCAGGCATGACTCCTGAATCCTTGCTTTATGAATTTTATAATTTTTATAAAGAATATCAGACCTCTTTCTCAGTAGGCCAGCATATACAGTTCCAGAAAGAAGACGAAAGCTGGTCGTATAGCATGGTTGATTGGCATCAGAATTATATTATACAACCCGATAAAAAATACAAGTTGAACTGGTATATGCAAAATAATCTGCTCTGGCTGAAAGAAATTGCCGATGAATCAAAGGATTATGTGCTCGATGCAAACGAAATGGAGCTAATACCGGTTCCTGTGGAAGATAAGATCAGGGCGATCTATCAGACCAGGGACAACGCCGTTCTTTTTCCCCTTACCAGGGAAGGAGACCTTTACCGTTTGCCCCTAAATAATGGGAGTGAATTGAAAAAGATCGGGAATGGAATAAACTGGCTGATGGTCTGTCAATATGAGCAGAAGATCTACCTGCTCGTCTACAATCAGCAAACAAAAAAATATGGCCTGATCAACAGCAGCGGTGAAATCCTGCTGGAAATGGAATATGATGACATACAAGCCAGTACTGACCTAATCGAACCAATCGTTTTTACCAGCAAAAACAATGCACTGGGTGTATTCGATTTACTTAAGAAAGAACAAAAGACAATTCACACAAAAATCGAATTCAATAGCAAGAGTTTTCGCAAGGCCTTCGGTAAGTATGCAAGCTGTCTGGCAGAGGATGATCATTTACTCATCCTTGACAAATATGGAAATGAAGTTGTAAAAATTAAGGCTGAAAAATTTTATGGTCAACCTGATGAATATTCCATGGCTTACAGGAAAGGTAGATGGTTCTTTGTGGATGAAAAGGGCAATAACCCCTTTGGTGAGGATTTTATTGATATTTATCCTTTTCAGAATGACCGGGCCCTGGTAATCCTGGATAATGAGCGAAATGCTTATATAAACCGGAAAGGAGAAATTATCATCGGTCCCTATTTCATTCACAAATAGTATGAAGCCATACCGTTGTTTATTTCTGATAGAACATTTGTGAAACCGGTAAATATGTTTTAACCTACCTATTCGTAAATTTTGGTTGTTCGGCGTAATTTTAAGATATATAGGTGATATTCAATAAGATACTTCGCCAGATTAACCCTGATAGGGTGAAAAATTCACGAATTTTCAGGTTAAAACAAGTCACACAAAACCATTTTACCCGGACTCTATACGATATTTACACATGTCTGTTTTATACTGTTTTTCATCTTCATATTGCCAGATCCTCTAAAATTCCTGAATATACCCTGCACCCAACCACCAATCCACTTGATCTAAGGCCTCCGGCAAAGGATGATCCCCCGCCTTCCCACTCATTCATTCAATGATTACGTCGCCATGGACCGCATGTACCACGCCGCTTTTCGACCGGAATTCAGCATTCAGGGTATGCCGGCCCTTCTCCGATACCTCGATGGTAAATTCAAAAGGTATTGTTCCGGTTTTGCTAACCGGTTCAAAATCAAAATAAAAGGTCACATCCTGAACCAGTTCAAGATTATCGGCAAAAGGTTTGATCGTAAGCAGCTCACCCTTTTTTACCTCCAGCGGATTCCCCTGGGTCCGCCCGAACATAAAATCAGCAGTTGCGGATGTAGAATAGAATATTTTCTTATTTCCATCAGTACCTGAAACTTCCATGCCGGAATTCAGCAGGACCTGGTCTTCATTCCCGGCAACACGATGGATCAAAAGGTTATCAAGAACGTTGACAGCCGTATTCCCTTCTCCCAGTGAAACAAGCTCAATCGTTAGCGTCTGAGGGCCGGATGGAAGATGAAGGGTATCGGAAAATGCACGATCCGTATCATCGATCAGGACCCTGGCAGTATCATAAGCAGTATGAACAAAGAACACCGATCCAAGGCTTGCCGGATCGCAATGGTAACCGAGCTCCACCACATAAGCTCCTGCGGCTGACGCATCGATCTCATAAGTGATGGCTGCACCCGGACGGGTCCAGTTAACAAACTGCCGGTGGGCATCGCTGGCAGGCTGAACGGAACCATGAAGGTCCTTCACGGCATCAAGATTGATGGGAGTACTCCTCTCCTCCCAGTTCCCGATCTCATAAACAGCCTGTTTGAATGCCCGGTCACTTTCCAGAACCTCCTTCCACCATTTTTCAATTTCGATGATCAATTGCGCTGAGATCTCGGGTTCGTTTTCAATGATATTCTCCTGCTCTCCGGGATCAGTAACCAGATTATACAGTTCGTAATAAACGGAATCCTTACCCCCATAGAGGGCTTCATTTCCTCTGATCAGCTTGAAATCCTTATAATGAACCGCAATATGATGCATTTCCGGCTCTCCCCTGTTGATCCCGGCCCGGGGGATCAGGTAGAAATTCGTATTGTCAAAATGTTTCCTTTCTTCCCAGTCACCCGGAACATCACCGTTCAGGATCGGCCAGAAACTCCTTCCATGCAAAGGTAAACCCTGATCCCGGTAATCAACCTTGCATATATCCAGGATCGTAGGTAAGAGATCAATCACTCCGGTTAGATGCGGATAACCAACACCAGGGTCGATCTCTCCATCCCACCGGATATAAAAAGGCGTGATCATCCCTCCCTCCCAGATCGAACCCTTCCCGCCCCTGAGTTCTCTTGCCCATCCCCGGCGTCTTTCAGCTTTTTCTTCCGCATTCATCCGGCGGTTCTGGTAGGACAGATCATAACCCGGAGAGGGTCCATCATCATTCAAAAATAATACTACGGTATTTTCCATCAGGCCGAGCTGTTCCACCCTGTTCAAAATCCTTCCAATATTGTCATCAAGCACTTCTATCATCCCGTATAACCTGGCAACATGATCGGTATAACCGGCTTTTTTATATTTTTCAAACACCTCCGGAGGACAATTATAGGGTTCGTGGATCGCTTGAAAAGGCACATAAGCAAAGAATGGCCTCTCTTTGTTCTCTTCAATGAAGCGGATCACCTGATCACCTATGACATCGGTAATCGGACCTTCAACATTAATGATCTTGTTGTTATAGATCACCCGTGTGTCATAATACTGATATAACCGCGAATGAACGCCAACATCAAAACCCCGGTTCCATGAAAAATAAGGCCAGATCTTACCGCTATGCCACTTACCAAAAGCACCGGTAACATACCCGGCATCCTGTAATACATCGCCAATATTTGATTCATCACGATGAATAAAATCTCTCCCCTGGTGAACACCCCACAAGCCAGTATGAAGATGGTACCGGCCGGTTAACAAAGATGCCCTGGTGGGAGCACAAGCCGCCCCACTCTGATAAAATCGCGTGAAATGAGCTCCGTTTTCAGCTATCCTGTCAATATTGGGCGTTTTTATCTGCGTATTCCCTTCATAACTGATATCCGCATAACCGAAATCATCAATAAGAAAAAGTAAAATATTCGGCCGCCTGATGTTGTTTTCTTTTTCAGATTCACAAGAAAAAATTGTAAAGAAAATAAGCGTTAATAGAAAAAATAGTCTTGAAAAATTCATAATAGTTGTTTTATAAGAACGGGAAGCCTGAATTTAACAGGTAAAAACTGATAATTCAAGAATATTTCTGATAATAACAAATCCTTTTCGTCAAGATGGATCCATCCTGACATACCAGGAATAACCGATAATAATTCTAAAAAGAAAACCATAGAAAAATGAAATTATAACTGGCCAAACCAGTAACGGATTGAATACCAATGAAATTAAATTGATAAATATCTATTGCTTTATTTCGGGCATATGCTTATAATTGTACCCTATTATAATAAGCATATGCCCAGAAAAAAATGTCTTCGGTTTATTGAGCAGGCTCCGGATTTTACCTATTACAAACCGGCGGGTGTACCGATGAGGGTATTGGAGGAAGTAGTGATCAGTCTTGATGAAGCTGAAGCCATCAGACTGGCCGATCATGAAAAGCTATACCAGGAAAAGGCAGCCGAAAAAATGAATATATCAAGGCAGACCTTCGGAAGGATCATTGATTCGGCCCATGGGAAAATTGCCGATGCCCTGATCAATGGAAAAGCGATCAGGATTGAGGGAGGAAATATTGAATTATTACAATAAACAACTTTTTAACAATGAAAAAAATAGCCATTCCAACAAAAAAAGAATTCATCGACGGACATTTTGGTCATGCCAGTGAATTCACTGTATTTACAATAAACGACCGTCAGATCCTTGATAAAGAACTGGTTCAATCCGATAAGGGTTGCGGATGCAAGTCGAATATTATCCAGGAACTTAAAGAAAGGGGTGTATCGATAATGCTGGCAGGGAATATGGGTGAAGGCGCCTATCAGAAATTATCCTTCACCGGCCTGGAAGTATTCAGGGGATGCAAAGGAAAAGCGGAAGAGATCGTCAACACATACCTTAATAAAGGGCTTCAGGACCAGGACATCCTTTGTGCCTCTCATGGGAAGCATTGAAGCTGGAAGTCGGAGGCTGGAAGTCGGAGGCAAAGCCGGAGACCACGACGCAGGCGTGGCTCGAAGTTAGAAGTTTAGCGCTAATAGCTAATTACTAACTGCTAATAGCTAACTGCTAATAGCTAACTGCTAATAGCTAACTGCTAATAGCTAATTGCTAACTGCTACTTTTCTATACCACACCCCATACTTACACTCATGTTGCTTATCCCGGTCTCCGGTCCTCGGTCTCCGGCCCTCGATCATAAGGAAACATCTTCATTCTCTTCGCGATGCATTTCAGATTTAAAAACAAAACCGGGACCAGTGATCATAAAGCAATAACCTTGATTAGAAAGCTATTGATATCATATTATTAACCCGTTCTTCAAGTCTTTAAATGCAATTTAAATGATCCGGGTTTTCTATGAAAAAAACTTTACCGTGAATTATCCGGATAAAGTATGAAGCCTGAAAAAGCCATTGTAGAACAAGAAATGATATCTGACGTACAATATATTGAGTAAACTATTATTAGCAAAGAGGAGATAAAAATGAAAAGGTTAATTATTACCGGGATTGTTTTATTAATGGTCAATGCTTGCGGCACCTATCAACAACCAGTGCAAATTACATCCGGCAACGTTATTCCGCCTAAAGGTGATAAAGAAGAGCATGAGCTCGTTGTACTTGACCCGGGCTTTGACACATGGTTCCAGACACAATGGAGTCCTGCCAAAGACCGGTCGTCGTCCTACTATAATGCATGGAATGACCGCTATGTGCAGGCCTGGAATTTCAAAGCCACGACGCCGGGATATGCGCCAAACTTTTCCAATACTATTAATTATGATTATTCTGAAAATTATGGCATGGAAGTAAGCCGTAAATTGTACTATTATTTTCAGTATGTCGAGAATGAATTAGGCATCTCAATTCTTAACTGAGCGGCAGGCAATCCCAGGAAAGGATCGCTTGCTGAGCAAGAGCATCCTGCGACAGGATCATTATTGATCGTATCACCCGAGAGTATTATCTTTTTGCCGGGCACACGCCACAATCATGAAATTGGCTGCCCGGTTCCAGCCTGTCAGGAACCGGAACCCAGCCACAGCCACAAATTCACCAATTAGTTTCTTCTTTTCTGCTTGCTTCTGAAGGATTTCCTTACCTGGAAATTGTTTCGTGATGTGTACTCAGGGCCCTTCCCAAGCTTCTCCGGTAAAGGTATTTTAGTAATGTCCTTTTCAATAAGTTTTTCAATTCGCTTGAACTTATAAATTTCCTCCTCATTGATAAAGGTAAGAGCCACACCATTAGCCTTGGCCCGGGCTGTCCTTCCAACCCGGTGAACATAATCCTCCGCATCATGAGGAACATCAAAATTGACAACCAGGTCAATATCTTTAATGTCAATCCCCCTGCTAAGTACATCAGTTGCCACCAGAACACGGATCTTTTTCCCCTTAAACCTGGAAAGAACTGCTTCCCTTTCCTTCTGATCAAGGTCTGATGAGATCATCTCCACCTCATAGGAAGGATTTTTCAGTTCCCTGGCTATCTCCCTTACTTTCTTTTTGGTTGCACTGAATACAAGAATACGCTGAAACTGCTTATTGGCACGGATCAGTGATTTCAACAAAACGGATTTTTGCGGTTCATAGGTTAAAAATGCACCCTGTTTAACACCGGAAGCAGGTTTTGACATGGCTATGTTTATTTCTTCCGGATCTTTTAAAATCTGATTAGCCAGTTTTCGTATCTGGGATGGCATTGTTGCGCTGAACATAAGTGTTTGCCTCTTTTTGGGTAAGAATGAAATGATCTTACTGATATCTTCAAAGAAACCCATGTCCAGCATTTTATCAGCCTCATCAAGAATGAGATGCCTAAGGCCGCTGAAATCGGCATAACCCATATTAATATGCGCAATCAGTTTCCCGGGAGTAGCAACGATAATATCGGCGCCCCGGCTGAAGGCCGTTTTCTGGGTTTCCCAATCACTTCCGCTACCCCCGCCATACACAGGAATAGCATTAATGGCGGTAAAATAAGATAATCCCTGGATCTGCTGGTCGATCTGGACAGCCAGTTCCCGGGTAGGAACGATCACAAGCGTGTTAATGCCGGTGCCATGGTTTTCCTGGATCATATGCAAAATAGGCAATACAAAGGCTGCCGTCTTTCCTGTACCCGTCTGGGCACAGCCAATAAGGTCTTTTCCTTCAAGGATCAGTGGAATGGCCTGCTCCTGGACTGGGGTTGCATGCTCAAAACCCATATAGGATATGGCATCCAGCAATTGTGCATTTAACCCGAATTCGTCAAACTTCATTTTTATTAGATTATCTATTAAAGAGTTGTGGTTCTAAAAGCAGGTTGGTTATTACTTTCCGAACAATTAAAGTTGCAAAGATAACCATAAATTTGATCGTAATCTATACGATTGAAGGTATATATCGATAACCCTTTAGTTCATCAATAAAAAATTCCCTGATATTGCATCGTCAACAGCGATGAAGTAATTTATCATGTTGGGAGTATTATATCAATTTTTCATTTGTTTCATAAATATTTATATACTTTCTTTGAAATTTTTCAAGCAAATGGCTTTTTCAGTAATTAATTTTTCATCTGGATGGTTAAAAAAAGAAACAAGTTCACCAATAAATTTGGTTTCATCGCAGCTGCTGCGGGTAGTGCGGTTGGATTGGGAAATATATGGAAATTCCCTTTTGAAGTAGGTAAAGGCGGAGGTGCTGCTTTTCTTGTTCTATACCTGATCTTCTGTTTCGTGCTTTGTTATCCCCTGATGATCACTGAAATAGCCATTGGAAGAAGAGCCCAGAAAAACCCCGTGGGCGCCTTTAAGGCCATCAGGCATCCAAACTGGACATTTATTGGTTTTTTAAGTGTCCTT
>CAZYDB010000067.1:0-16918 GCA_964645995.1 uncultured Roseivirgaceae bacterium | reverse complement strand
CGTCAGCGACAAACCCGTTAAATTTGTTTTGAAAGTTATTTTTGATGTTGAATTCAGGGCCAAGGTTCTCTGATGGGTTTTTTCATTAAGAGGGTTTAAAATTCCGGTACAACGAATTACCCATTATACAATTTCAGATTATCACGGATGGTGTCTTTCATTTAGAGAAATCCCAGGTATGCTGCACCAACCATTAACCATCCCAGGGTACTTAATGAATCAATTTTTTTGAGGCATGTATGATTTTTGTATTTTCGGAATTCATTATAGCTAATTATTAAGGATAAGGATGGCAGAAGGAAGATTTGATAATCCGGTTATTGCAGCTTTAAATGGATTTTTTGACCGGTTCCGGCGTCAGGAACTGGAAGGGCGGTTGACTGAAAAGGACCGGATCGATGAAAAGGTATGTTTGGTTACGGGTGCCAATTCCGGTCTGGGGTTTGCCCTGTCCGTAGAACTTGCCAGGAGGGGAGGGTATGTGATCATGGCATGCAGGCGGCAGATTCCTGAAGCAGGCAATGCAGTAAAAAGGCTTAGTGGATCTGATCAAGTGGAGATGAGGCATCTTGATCTGGGAAACCTGAATAGTATTCATGCCTTTTGCGATGGATTAAAAAGGGACCATGTCAATCTTGATATTATAATCCTGAATGCAGGAGTAGCCCTTCCCAAAGCACGCCGAACAGCTTCCGGAATGGAAGAAATGTTTATGGTCAATTATTTATCCAATGTGATTCTGATAAGTCGCTTGCTGACAGACGGTGTTATTTTCATTCCTGCATTGACTAGTGAAAAAAAGGAAGTGGCATCAAGGGTCATTTTTATTTCTTCAGATTCTCATCAGGGTTCTTCATTTATCGATTATGAAGAATTTGGAAGATTTATTCCTTACGGTGTAAGTAAAGGGATGGAGTATTACAGCTATTATAAGCTTGTTGCCAACACGTATTTCACGGAATTGTCACGCCGGATCAACAAGGATAGTTTTAAAGTTGGTATCCATGTGATCTGCCCCGGGCCGGTGAATACAAACATTGTGAAAGAGGCGCCCTGGCTGCTCCGGAAAATACTACGCAGTATCTTCTATTTCATTTTCAGATCACCTGCAAAGGCAGCGAAGCCCGTTATATACCTGGCTGTTTCCGATGATTACCGGGGAAAAACCAATGAATATCTTCATATGTTCAGGCCTAAAAAAATGGATCCTAAAGTGTATGCAGTTAAGGAAGGCATGAAATTATGGGATCGCTCTTATGCGCTATGGAAAGAAATTGACGCGAAAGCCGTATCTTTGGTAGTTTAGAACGGCAGGGGCATGAAGCATTTTTTTACCAATTCGAAATTTCACAGTATTTTTTTCCTTTCACTTTTTATCAATACCTCATTATTTAGTCAATATAGCGGAGTGGATCACTGGGAGATGATCATTGATGAAGGGCAGGTATGGTATTATTTCCCCGGCGTTGAGGCGCCTTCAGGCGACTGGAATACGTTAACTTTTAATGAAGCTTTATGGGAATCCGGACCCTCAGGGGTAGGTTATGGAGATGAAGATGATCAAACGGTTATTGATCCGGTTGTTTCCCTGTTCATGAGGAAATCATTTGAAGTGGCGGATACGACATTAATAGCTGCCCTGATATTATACATGGATTATGATGATGCTTTTGTTGCCTATCTGAATGGTATAGAAATCGCCAGGGCTAATGTCAGTGGTGATCCGCCGCTGTACAATACGCTGGCATCATCGCTCCATGAGGCACTGATATACCAGGGAGGCACACCGGAAGAGTTCCGGATCGAAAGTGCTTTGATAAACGACATTCTGAAACAAGGTGAAAATACACTGGCTATCCAGGTTCATAACCATGATGCCAATTCGAGTGATATGACATCCATTCCCTTCCTGCTCGCAGGGATGGCAGATACAACACGGACTTTTGTGGATCCGCCCCTATGGTTCTCTGCACCCGTGGATTATTCTGATTCCCGGCTTCCGATCCTCTCGATCAATACTCTTCAGCAGTCAATACCGGATGAGCCCAAGATCCCGGCCTGGCTTAGCGTGATCGATCATGGGCAGGGAGAATTGAATAACCTGTATGATAAGGCAACCGGCTATGATGGCCGGATCGGTATCGAGATCCGTGGCGAGTCCGCCCAGATGTTTCCAAAAAAATCCTATGCTTTTGAGACACGTGATTCACTTGGGGAAAATAATAATGTGGAGCTTCTGGGTCTGCCAGAGGAGAATGACTGGATTCTATACGGTCCATATAGTGATAAAACGCTGATCAAAAATGTACTGACCTACCGGTTAACCAGAGATTTAGGCCGGTATGCTGCAAGAACAAAATTTTGCGAGCTTTTTATCAACGGGGAATTCCGGGGATTATATGTGCTGATGGAGAAGATCAAACAAGATAAAAACAGGGTAGATATTTCGAAACTGAAGGATGATGATGTTTCCGGCGATCAACTGACCGGGGGATATATTCTTCGTGTTGATAAACAGGACGCTAATGATTATCCTGCCTGGGTATCCATTCCTTCCACCGGTCTTCATGGGGAGGACCCGATCACTTTTCAATATTTTGATCCTGATGGTTTTGAACTGCAAAGTCAACAGCGGGAATACATAAAAGATTGGATCAATTCGTTTGAATCAGCACTTAATGCTCCTTATTATTTTGATCCCGAAAAAGGGTTCAAGGCCTATATCGATATTCCTTCCTTTGTGGATTTTATGATCATCAATGAGCTTACGAAAAATATTGATGCCTATATCTTCAGTACTTACCTGTATAAGGACCGTGACAGCAAAGGAGGCAGGCTTCACATGGGACCGGTATGGGATTTTAATATTTCATTCGGGAATGTGGATTATAATGATGCGGCTATGATGACGTATGGATGGATGTATGATGATGATTACCGGATGTACTGGTTCCGGCGGATGATGCGCGATCGAATATTCAGTAACCAGATGAATTGCCGGTGGCATGAATTGAGAGCAGGGATATTAAGCAACGACAGGATACTGGGGATCATCGATAGCCTCGTGATGAGCCTGGAAGAACCTATCCGGAAGAATTACCGCCGATGGCCCGTACTGGACACCTACGTCTGGCCCAATGTGTATATTGGTAATACCTATGAAAACGAAATCCTCCACCTGAAAGAATGGCTGACCGGCCGGTTGGATTGGATGGATGATCATATTCCTAATGAATGCGTGACCGGCCTGGAAATGGAAAAGAATGGCGATCCGATATACCGGATATTTCCCAATCCCTTCAGCGATCAACTTAAGATCGAAACCGGCGTTGACGGGCAGGTTGAGTTTGTCCGGTTGCTGGACCGTCAGGGCAGGGAATTAATGCATGACCGGGGCGCTGAATTAACATCCGGAGGCCCCGCCAGGGTATGGCGGTTGGGAGATCTACATTACCTGCCATCAGGCTTCTATATAATCACCATTGGAATGGCTGATGGCCGGGTTTTTCGACAAAAAGTGGTAAAAAGACCTATGGAGATCACACGGTGATTTATTATTCATACCGGAGTGATCTGGCAGGATTAATATGAGCTGACTTGACGATCTTTCGCCCCGAAGTAATAAGGGCAGTCAGAAAGATGACCAGGTAGGTTGCCAGGTAGACTTCCGGCCCCACGGGTGTACGATGTGTGTTGATATAATTATCTCCGACCTGAAGGAACTGGACCGTCTGTTTTTCTCCGTCAATATCGATCCTTTTTGATGACTGGTTAAAACTTATATTATGCATGGCGCCGGCCGCTTCTACTATTTCATCGATCTTTTCAACCTCATTCCGGAAGATCTCAAAATCACCCCGTTCATGCATCAATTTACTGGCCAGGTCCATGCCTAAGATCAGGGCCAGGAAACTCTGGATGGAGTTTTCCAGCATATATTGAACCACCACTTGTCTTTTCGTTCCACCGAAGGTTTTTCTTATCCCGATCTCCCGGAGTCGTTTCCGGGCATAAGTCATGGCAGTATTAACCAAATTAAAACAAGCGATCAGGGTATAGGGATCCGGGCTGACGGTTCAGGGGTTCAGGGAGGACAAAATGTTTATACCAAAGGCAAATTGAATGGTAATCCCTGATTTAAAAACGACATCGTTTTAGAGTATTTTTATTTGAACTTCACTGATCAGACCCTGGGAAAAGAAAAAATTAATCGGAGAAATTGTTATTTTTTCCGGATTTTAAAACCGAAAAGTAATTAAGTGATGGTTGTGGGTTGAATTTGCCGTTTACGTATAAAAAACGTATTTTTATTTCGGCATTTTTTTAAAAGGCTTATTCGGGCACCCTAACGCTTTTGGAAGATAACCTCCACAAGGCAGATGTAATGAGGAATATCAGGCCTTTTTTTTATTTTTTTTAGGATCATATAGTTAATATCATAAACAGAAATGAAATGAATGATTTGCATGAGAAAGCTTTTTCACGCCGTGATTTTTTAAAGAGCACGGGAAAATTTACGGTTGCTTCAGCCTTGACGGCAGGATTTATTCCCAATGTATATGCAGCAGAGGACAATACCATTAAGGTAGCCCTCGTCGGTTGCGGGGGGAGAGGTTCCGGTGCCGCTTCCAACGCGATGTTGGTAAAGAATGGTCCAATCAAACTGGTGGCCATGGCTGATGTGTTTGAAGATCGTCTGAAGTCCAGTTACAAGAACCTGAAGAAGATCCACCCTGAACAGGTAGAAGTACCCGAAGAGCAAAAATTTGTCGGTTATGATGCCTATAAACATGCTATGGATTGCCTTAGTCCGGGGGATGTCGTGATCTTCGCCACGCCTCCTGCCTTCCGGTGGGTGCATTTCCAGTATGCCATTGAAAAGGGGCTGAATGTATTTATGGAAAAGCCCGTTACCGTTGACGGCCCCACCACCCGTAAAATGCTGGAGCTTGCTGAAGCCTCAAGGAAAAAGAACCTCAAGGTAGGTGTCGGGCTGATGTGCCGCCATTCCGAAGCCCGGCAGGAGCTCTTCAACCGGATCCGGGACGGACAACTTGGTGAGATCATCCTCCTTAGGGGTTATCGTTTGCATGGTCCGATCGGTTTTTTCAGTTCCGACCCGGTGCCTGAGGGCATGAGCGAACTGCTGTACCAGACACAGCGTTTTCACAGTTTTCTGTGGGCCAGCGGTGGCAATTACAGTGATTTCTACATCCATCATATCGATGAGTGCTGCTGGATGAAGGATGCCTGGCCGGTGAAGGCCCATGCGATTGGAGGAAGGCATTACCGGGGCAATTCGATCGACCAGAATTTCGATAACTATTCTGTTGAATATACGTTTGCCGACGGGGCCAAACTCATGATGGATGGCCGTTGCATCGATGGCTGTCATAATGAATTTGCCAGCTATGCCCATGGCAGCAACGGCTCGGCCCTGATTTCTCAGAATGGCCATAGTCCGGCCCGTTGCCGCATCCATCATGGTCAGGACCTGATGAATTTTGATGATGTGGTCTGGCGTTACCCCGAAGATGAATCGAACCCCTATCAGGTGGAATGGGATGTGCTGATCGATGCTATCCGGGAGGATAAGCCCTTTAATGAAGTGAAACGCGGTGCAGAGGCCAGCCTGGTCACTTCGATGGGAAGAATGGCGGCCCATACCGGCCGGGTGATCACTTATGATGATATGCTCAACTGCGAGCACGAATTCGCACCGGGCCTCGATCAGATGACCATTGAGTCACCGGCGCCGTTGCAGGCCGGACCTGACGGGAAATATCCCATTCCGATACCGGGCAAGAACAAGTTCGAGTTTTCGGTAGTTTGATTGGCCGCAGGTACCTGGAACAATAACAGCATTCAGTTTAAGCATACGGTTTAAGCATACACCAGGAGGAGTCTGAGGGCAAATGTGAGCGCATGAAACCAACCCACCCTATCCTTCAGCAGTGTTTTCTTTGGCACTAGTAACTTCCTGAAAAGGGTCATTCCCTCGTCCAGACCTGTCTTCTAACTGCACTGGTTGAGCTTCTAACTGCGCTGGTTAAGCTTCTAACTGCACTGGTTAAGCTTCTAACAGCACTGGTTGAGCTTCTAACAGCACTGGTTGCATTTCTAACTACGCAGGTTGATTTTCTAATTGCACTGGTTTAGTTATCAATCCGATGCTTTTTTACGATTCGATTGAAAACATCATGGGGAAGATGCTGTGCAAGCTGGCTTAAAATAGTTATATTGCTCAAGTGACTGGTGGATTTGTTTAGGCACAATGTAATTTAATCCGCATCGACGGATTAGGCCAGTCTTACCTTTTCTTATTTAATTATTTCGGACGCATGGGCCATTAAATATAAAAAAGTTATGAACATTAAACTGTTGATCCGATCAATCAACATTTCTTTCCTTTTGTTATTTTTTTCAATGCACGCCTTGTCTCAGGGCAAGGAACAAAAATTACCACAACCGGAAATAATTAAACCCGGAGAAGATTGGAAGGCGCCATCGGATGCCATCGTTCTGTTTGATGGAGAAAACCTGAATAAATTTGAAAGTGTAGATGGCGGACCTACCGGGTGGGAAGTGGATGGCAACTATTTCACCGTAAAACCGGGGTCGGGTAATATTCATTCCCTGCAGCATTTCGGGAATTGCCAGCTTCATATCGAATGGCGAACTCCTTCCGAATCCCGTGAAAGTGAAGGTCAGAAATCAGGAAATAGCGGAATATATCTTATGGGCAAGTACGAGGTTCAGGTATTGAATTCATATAATAACGAAACCTATCCCGACGGGCAGGCGGGAGCCATATACCGCCAGCATTCGCCCATGGTGAATGCTTCACGTAAGCCCGGGGAATGGCAGGTGTATGATATTGTATTCTATGCTCCTGAATTCAATGATAATGGGATTGAAACCAGGAAGGGACACATAACGGTTTTTCATAATGGAGTTTTGATACACCATAATGCAGCAATATCGGGCCCTACCACCGCTTATAACCAGGACATTCCGGACGATGCATCCGAAGGGCCGCTGATGTTACAGGATCACACCAATAAAGTGAGTTTCCGGAATATTTGGATCAGAGAGCTGAATCAATAAAAAAAATATGAAAACGACGAACAGAAGATCATTTATGAAAAAAGCAGGGACGGCAGCTTCGGGCCTGCTTTTTGTACCTACCATTATCCCAGCCTCTGCCTTGGGGAAAAATGGTTTTATAGCCCCTTCCGACCGGATCACCATGGCATTTATCGGAGCCGGTAATCAGGCCGGAAACGACGTACGTGGATTTTTGCAGGATGAAAGGGTACAGATCACCACCATATGCGATGTGAACAAAAAAAGTGACGGGTACTGGGACGGGAAAGTAGCGGGAAGGGAATTTATTATGAATATGATAGATGAGGCTTATGCTGAAAAATATGGAAGGAGGTACAGGTCAACCCGGGGATTTGAAGATTTCCGGGAAGTGATCGGACTCGGGGATATTGATGCGGTGGAAGTTGTAACGCCCGACCACTGGCATGCCATTCCGGTAATGATGGCAGCCGCTGCCGGGAAGGATATTTATTGCCAGAAGCCTCTTTCTTTAACCGTTAGAGAAGGAAGAGATATGAGCGATGCCGTAAAAAAACGGAATGTGGTCTTTCAGACGGGCAGCCAACAACGCAGCAGCGAGCACTTTCGCTGGGCGGTAGAAATGGTTCGCAGCGGGAAAATAGGAAAACTGAAGAAAGTTACCTGCGGTTTGCCGGGAGGAACACCTGATTTTGGCAAAACTGCCCATTTGACTGCAATTGCCCCGGTACCGGAAGGCTTCAATTATGATATGTGGTTGGGGCCCGCGCCGGAAGCACCTTATCAGCCCTGTCGCACCCATGTAAATTTCCGCTGGATACTGGATTATTCCGGAGGAATGGTCACCGATTGGGGAGGTCACCATCCGGATATTGCCCAGTGGGGTATTGGAGCGGACGATACCGGACCGGTAAGAATTCAAAATCCCGGATCCCGATGGTCGGACCACGCAGTATACAATACGGCCACTGAATTTTATTTCGAGGCCATTTATGAAAATGGAGTAGAGCTTATCGTCAGCAACACCGGTGAAAACAGTGATATTCCTTTTGGTGTCCGGTTCCACTGCGAAGATGGAATCGTCTGGGCCACCAGAACAGATCATAATGCCGATCCGGCTGGCATAATGGATATTCAGATGGAAGAAAAAGACCGGTTGTATACCAGTAACAACCATTACCGCAATTTCATCGACTGCGTGATAAGCCGGGAAAGAACAGCCGCCCCGGCGGAAGTGGGCCACCGTTCCATCACAATAGCGCATCTGGGTAATATTGCCATGATGCTGAATGAAGACCTCGAATGGGATCCGGTTAAAGAAGAAGTTAAAAACAATTTTGCAGCCAATCAATTGCTTTCACGCACCATGCGTGAACCATGGGGATCCATCTATAATAAATACAGGGTATGACAATAATTCACTGATGGAGGCAGAAATGATCTTAACCCCGTTGCGTAACTACGTGATAATAAATATTTTAAATTGTAAAGACGGTTTATTTTGATAATCGTTTATGAATAATCGGGGTTAATTTTCATTTTTCCTATTTCCCTCCCTCTCACCGCCGGTGAGGCACAGGACGTTTACCGGCAGCCCCGGAAAAGAACCGAATAATTCAGAAAAGGTCGCTTCGGCATGTTCGTTCCCTGGGGGCCGTATGTTATCCCGGCCCGGGGTGAAGGGGTAAGAAACATGTAAAAACTTAGGGAGTCATTTAATATTTCATCTTTTTTCAATGAGTATTCCGGGCATAAAAAATTATTCATGAAAGAAAATCCGCTCTCAGCGTAAATTAAAAGATAAAAAAGAAATTCCCTCTACGAGGAAAATAGTATACAGGTGCAGAAAAGCAAAGAATTACTTTGCTAATATTATATCCATGGTTCACCCTTACAGGCAGGAATACTGTACATCGGGATCCATGGCATGACCCCAGCCGAGGATTTCCTCATTATTCAGATCTCTCCCCACCTTCAGGTATCCGCTTTCCACCAGTCCTCCCACCTGGAAGTAAACGGCATCCATATCGGATTGCGTTTCATCCGGAAAGTGGGTGAACCCCCCGTCAGGCTGGCGACAGGAAAGGATCCACTCATGGGCCTTTTTATAGGCCTTCCTGATACGGGGATCCTGCTGATCACCAAGCTGCTTAAGGATAAAAAGGGCATCAAAGCAAGCATGCACATCCCAGGCCTTTTCGAAAAGATGCCAGGAGCCATCATCCTGCTGTTCCCTTAGGACCCTTTCCACCATAAAACCGGCTTTTGGTGTAGGCCGGCCCGTCAGACGGAAATAATGGGCGGCATGAAAGGTAGCAGCTACATGATCCTGCAGATAACCGTCCTCTTCCTGTTCACTGATGATGAAGTCCTGCATTTTCCGGTCGATAGGATCGGGCATGGGTTCACCATAGGCAGAAAAGTACAGCGGAAAAAAACTGGTCGTATACAAGGGCAGATCGGAAAATTCCTTATTACCGAAAAAATATTCGATTACCGGTGCCGGGTCGTATTTTGGAGCGGCATTAAGAAGCCGAAGGGCCACAATGGATTGAGTAGTATTGTATAATTTAGACAAGGGAGCCTCCGGGTCCATACTTCCTGTGGTATGATAAAAAGCGCCATCCGGTTTCTGAGCTGAAAGGAAAAACTCGCGGGTTTCATCAGGATAGGGGAGATCCCAACCGAAGGTGCGGCAAAGTATGGTGGCATAGGCGGGTGCAGCGATACCCGATAAACCCGTATCGGATATGCCCCTATAGGCCGGATCGATCCCGGGACGAAATGAACCGTCCGGGTTGGCCACCCGGTGAATAAAATCCTGTACTCCGTTCAGGACCCCGGGTCCTTTATCAGTGCATGAATGAAGACCAACTGAAAGACCGGCTGCGAAAGTTGCCGACTGGATGATAAATTGTCTGCGATTTGATTTCATGAAATAGATTAATAAAATGAAACAATATAAAGATCGTCAGTGAGAGAAACCTAACCTGAAAAATTCGTGAATTTCTCAGGTTAAAAAAATTCTTCTGTTTATCTGGTTAAATTTATTTAAATATAATAGTTTAAAAAAAGCGTTGTGTCCTTTTGAATTTATGTGTATTTTATAAATCTAACAATGTTTATGGTATAAAACCATTCCAATCCTCTTCTTTCCTGAAGGGCTCCGGCACAAAAAGAAACCTTTCCTTGTCATTTTCGAATTGGGTGTAAATTGGGATGCCAGTTTCAATGTTTAGTGCATCATATTTTTCCGGGGATTTTTCTATCAGTTTTGATTTGTGATAGTTTGGGTTGGCATACCACTGTATGGTGTTGTCCTTATCCACCAGTGGATACCATGCCAGTCCCTGGTGGGCTTTCACTTTGTCGTATTCAAATCCGTAATCCCGGTCGCACCAGGCGCCAAAAGTTAGGGGTGTCCTGGGATTGGCACTGATGGTGGCATGTGCCCATCCGGGAGGCACTACAACTACATCTCCCGGATCAGCATACACAGCAAAACACTGCCCAGGATCATCATTAGCAGTCTCCTGCATATAAATTATGGTCTCCCCTTCCCAGATCTCATAGACTTCCGGGGTTGACCAGCCATTTCTTTGGTTTTTAATGTGAATATGCCCCTGGCTTCGTATAGGTTCTTTACCCAGTGTTCCGGCTGGATAGGTAACTGCACCGAATAATAAATTAATATCTTTAAGTACACCAAGATCCTCAAGCTTACCAATATCCATGGCAATACCATAAACCTGCTCAGGACCCTTGCAATTCCGATCTTTCAAACTTTTTCGAATATCATTTAAATGTCGTATTTCAACAGCAGGTCCGAAGGTATTCTTTCCATAGTTAAATCCAAGTGGATTACGGGTAGGGGAAATGTCAATTCCCGGATCAAAATGTGTATTCATAGTCATGTTAATTAATTGTTAAAATGCCTTGATCAGAAGGATCTAATGAATATTCCGTTATGGTAGATATACTTTTCGGAGCAAGATCAATTATAAGACTATTTGAATTGACCGGATCTATCAAAGTTGGTTTCACCGGATCTTCAACTTCCCGAATTTTATTTTCTGTAACAAAATAATGATGTAGTACTTCCGGAGCATTTGCCTTAAAGGAAAGCTTCACCCGCTGACTTTTTTCATTTTTATTCAACAAAAACATAACCAGTTTGTCATCAGGATTAACTAATGCTACATAGTGCAGATGTTCATTATCATTGTCTGTTTTTGTCTTTATTACTTTAGCGTATTTAGCTAAGAATCTGGTAATGATTCCAATTCCATAATATGCCTCTTTTTCTGGTTGTATATTGCCCACATACCGCTTATTGGTTCTATCGTAAGTGGTAATCAACTGCCATTGACCATCCAAGTCGCCTCGATTTGTAAAACTCCAGCGATTAATAGCGTCTACTTTTTGATTCAGACATCTTATTATATCTTCAGCATTCGATAAAGCTGCCTCAAATGATTTCGGTCCGGGGTTATTAGTTCCCCAGCCTAAATTCATATTGCCCAGCTCAGTCAAAAAGAAAGGTTTTTGATGTTGATGCGCCCAATTCACCCAATCTGATATGTTCTTTTCACCTTGTATACCAATGCCATGGTATGAATGAATATCATATGCCCCGATATAATTGTCAAAATCAATTTTATCGGTATCAAAAGGAGGTAGATCCGTCCAGTCCGGTCCGGATAAGGGGATGTCAATACCTCTTTTGACCAGCTCCTCGCTAACACGTTTCCATGCGTCAGTTACGGAACCTGAACCAGCGCCATAACTCCACCAATATCCCCATGTGCCTCCCGGGGGTTCATTTACTATGCTGAAGTATTTAATGCAGGTATACTGTTTTTCCTTAGTCAGATGAAGCAATAACCTGGCAATACTTTCGGCAAAATCGTCCAGCGATCTTGGGGCGCTCAATAATGGATGCACCCCTTCATATGCATTCCAGTCAACATATCCCCACATCTGTTGCAGAAAAACATCGGCATTGTTTCTTTCACACCAATCCAAAATGTTATATAGCGCCTGCATTTCCTCATTGTCCCAATCATACATTTTACGTTGAGGTTCATACATACGCTGACTTAACTCTACACGTAACCAGTTTAATCCCAGCCATTCAGCATGTTTATAAATTTGCTGCCAGGCATCCGTGTTGGAAACGGGAGGATTGCCGCCATAAGCACTGCCACGTGGATTCACTTCCCGTACCGGGTAATCATATTTTTCATTTTGCAAAGGAATTTCCTTGCTTATAGCATGCCAGGAAGCACCAATGCCACCTGCCATTTCATGGGCTATTTCATTGAGGTTAATCTCGATATTGATCATATTATTATTTTTGTTGTTAACGTTTGTCAAGGATAAAAATCCAACTGTCAGTGAGATTATTATCAGGTATCTTATTGCGCTCATTTATTGATATATTTTTTTCATAATAAATACTGAACTGGCATTATAAAGATTAATTCTTCCGAAGATTCGGGACGTACATTCCAGACTCACCTTCCGAAACTTTGCAATGACAATCTAACGGAAAAAGCATTGCTTCGGTCGCACAGACATTCATACATCCAATCCCATAACCTCCGGACTTGTATACGCATATGGATTACGGATTATACCTAACAAATGCTTTAACTGTTGCACATTCATTTCCTTCTGATGGACCGTACGGCCTGATGGTATACTTTCCGACACATGCCGGAACGATAAACGTCTCGGCATAATGGACAATGAAAGGGTCAAATGCATTGTCCGGACTTTCAACAATGGCTTCTTCACCTTCTACCAGGTTCAAAACATTAACACTACTACCGGTATCATGTTCAACAAAATCGGAAAACCAGTGCCGTCTGGTTTCAATGAATTCCCTTTCATGCAGCCCGGTACGCTCTTCTTTCCATCCATCTCCTTCATCTATTTTTACTATTCTGTTTACAAGATTTCCTTCAACCCACCTCGTCATACGGTCCCACTTCAGGTTGGATTCCCCATGACCGATATTAATGGGTCGGGGTTGGCCATCCAGTCCTAGCCTGCCCCAATCCCACAGCTTAAAGGTAAAAATATACGGTGTAGCGCTAATCTCCAGTACCATGCTGTCTTTTCCGGAACAGTGGATCGTTCCGGCCGGGATGAGGAAATGATCGTGTTTTTTAACCGGAAAGGTATTCACATGCTTTTCAGGAATGAATGGCGGACCACCGGATTGGGCTTCTTTCAGCTCATGCATAAAAGCATCCTTGCATACATTTTCCTTAAAGCCCAGGTATACCACTGTATCTTCTTTGGCATCCAGCATATAGTAACTTTCATCCTGGGTATAATGCATCCCGAATTTTTCCTGAATGTATTCAGTGAGTGGGTGAACCTGCAGGCTTAAATTACCTCCGTCCATGGTATCCAGGAAGTCAAATCTGATCGGGAACTCATCGCCGAACCTGGCATGCACCGGATCACCAAGTAATTCCACAGGATGCCGAAACACCAGGTTTATTGAGGGGAGCTCCACTAATTCCGCACCCACTTTAAACATCAGGCTGTTTTCTTCAGGAACACAGTTAAAACACCATGCATAATTTTCTGTTTCTTTGTCCAGACCGCATATTTGTTTCATCCATTGACCGCCCCATGGTCCCGGGTCAAAAAAGGGCACTACACTGAAAGGTCGGTTTACTGCCTGTCTGTATCCATCCAGAACGGTACTATTCTTCAACATTTTCGGATGGGATTGATCATTTGTATCGAGAACAAAATCGATTTTTTCAAATAGTTTCTTTTTTAACCGGTCACAAACTCTCCAGTCAACAAAGAAACCATTTTTGTACAACAACATCCAGTCTTCTGTATCACGATTATGAACGCCCAGATTATCCACCAGGTGACTACGCATTCGTTGCTGGATCTCCCAGCGGGCCATGTCGGCATATACCAGAATATCAGGATCATCACAAACCAGGCTAGCACCGGGTCCAAAAATGAGTATTATTCCGTTGTGTAAAGAATTAATATCATCTCGGATGGATTTTTGCTTTTTCTTTTCAATAAAATCCTCCATATTCAAGCGGCTTAAATATCCGAAGATCCTGTCATCGGTTACATCCGGATAAACCATTTCTTTAATTTTTTCTTCAGGATAAAAGGCATCCAGGGAGGATATATGGCAATCCGGTTCAATACCATCCGTAAATCTTTTTTCTGTTTCTTCTAGAATAACCCCTTGATAGCATTCAACTACCAGTTTGACCTTAGACTGGTTCTTTTCTTTTATTTCTTTTTTCAGCTTATCAATAATAGTATCCCAACCGGTATAACAACTATGGTTACCCTTTATTTCTATATATGGTGATTTATTATAATTGGTTGTGTTCGCCTTTTCTACCATTAAGCCTTATTTTTGATTTTTTCTAACCAGATGGTTCATTCCAATTAAAGCCGGACTTGATGAAAATTGTGCGACTTTTATTTTAACCTGTTCACTGGGAGTCCAGGCATGTTTTTCAACCCATTCCCGGATAAATGGTAAAATATAATCCTTGCTTTTCATGATACCTCCACCCAAAATAACCAGTTCCGGATCATAAGCATGAATTAAGGATACTATTCCCGATGACCAGACTTTAAGACAATGATTTATAATTTTTTCTGTTGATTTATCACCTTTCGCGTATAATTCAAAAAGCTTTTTAAAGTCTGTTTTTTCAATTTCGTGGCTAACCTTGTGGTTCAAATCCGGATAGTTTGTTATTAATTGCTCAAGCTTCCACGAAGAAGCTTCAGCTTCCACACATCCAATATTTCCACAGGTACAAATGTCTCCCTGGTAATTGATGGTAAAATGCCCGCCCAGACATCCGGCCTGATAATGTTTACCGTAAAGCAATTCCCCGTTAATCATGGCGGCACCACCTACACCTGTTCCCAGGGTCATCATTACAATATTATCATATCCTCTACCGGCGCCGTATTGCCATTCGCCAACAAGTGCAGCACGGGCATCGTTTTCCATCACTATCCTTGTCTCGAATTGTTTGTCAGCCCATTTATTAAAATCATACCGAATGGCTCCCTCATGTTTTTTATTGATGGATAAAACCTTATTTTGTTTTACATTCACAATACCGGGAATGCTTAATCCTATCCCTTTTATTTTTTTTATATCAGTTCCTGATCTGGTTAATAATCCCAGGATAAAATCATTGATCATGGTCATGGTTAAAGAAAAATCACCACCGGATCTTGAGGGAATGCTTCCGGATTCTACCATATTACCCTCCGAAAATATCCCTCCTTTGACAATGGTTCCTCCCAGATCTATACAAATGGTTGTCATGGTTGATCTTTGATCAATTCAGGCTTGCCATTAACTTCAAAAAGCCTTACAGGAAAACCATGCGTATCTATACTTTCATAATCATGGCCCGCATCGGATGACCAGCACGCATTGAAAACAAGTTTTTCTATACCGGTATTAACTACCCGGTGTGCTATATTTCCAGGGATATAATGCACGCTGCCGGGCTTCATAATTTCTGACCATATCTCTTGGGCGATATCCATCAGGATCAACATGCCTTCACCCTGGATACACCAGTAATATTCGGCAGTTTCGAAATTCTCATGAAAATGTCCCCGGGTCATAAAATATTCATTGCCTACTCTCCCTGGATAGACCGTAGAATTACCAAAAAATAATCCTCCAGTGGTTCCTTCCTTAACCGGCATATAAGCCTGAACAGAATAAACGGGTATATTCTGGTCCATTGCCTGATAAGCTTTTCCATCCTGGAAAATTCCTTTCAGATCGTTAAGTTTCTTTTCCCTTACTGTAATGTCTGATCCCTTCAGTAATCCGGACGAAATATCCAGGAATATTCGTGATTCATGTACTAAATCCATGTTTTTTAAATTGAATTTCGGATGATAAGCTTCGATTTATTGTAAATCCGTTTCCTTTCTTTATTCTGAATTAATTGGGCGATACTTTTTCCCATACTTTCGAAATCCGTGGATATTGTCGTGATACCATTGGCAATTATTTTTTTAAGATGAGTTTCATTATATGAAATGATACCGACATCTTTTCCGATTTCCAATCCGGCCTCTTCAGATTTCTGAATAATATCAACAAGATCGCGATCATTTATAATTATTAATAGATCACCTTTATTTAATGAGATTCTTCTTGTATCAGAGCGTGAATCAAACCCGAATCCTTCTTGTGCAGCAAATTGCTGAAGCCCGGATTTTATTTGTAGAATATGTTTTCGATGGTGCGAATTTATTAATCTGATTTTTTTATATTTTTTAATTGTTTTAATACCTGATTTTAAGGTTTTATAAGCATCCTTTTTAAAGTTTTGACAAACAAACGGATATTTTTTAGCCAGAACTGGGCTTGTCTGATCCAATAGAAAAACGTTTTTTCCTGGCAGCGTCTCGATCAGGAAAGATTCAAGTTCTGGTTCAATTATCGGCATAATGATGTAGGAAGAATAGTTTTTAATTGCATCGGTTATTAACCTTTTATAAAGCGAAATATTATTATGATGAAAGTGTATATCTATAGTCCCTTTTCCTTCAAAGCTCTTAACTATTGAGTTATAAAGATCTTCTTTATACATAGTAAAATTGTCGAAAAGCAGAAAAATCCTGTGATTTAAAAAGGTTTGTACTTTATTGATATAATATCCTTTCCCCACCTGAGAATTTATGATTCCGGTTGATTTAAGGTGATTATAGGCTCTTAACACCGTATCCTGGGAAAGACCATATTTTTTCATCATTCTATTTAATGAAGGAATTTGATCTCCTT
>CAZYDB010000066.1:0-17202 GCA_964645995.1 uncultured Roseivirgaceae bacterium | reverse complement strand
TTCTCAAAATAAACCGTCTTGACTATTTAAAATATTTATTATCAAGTAGTTACGCAACGGGGTTAATGCCCTCCGCTAATCGATCGCTGCCAGATCAGAAATCCTCTGAAGGTTATTCTTTTCAGCCATTTTATCCCTCACACTGATGGCATAGGTATTGTTAAAACCTAGTGGAGCGAGAAACAAAAGATCATGTTCTTTTTTCAACTGTTCATTAACATAAGCATACACCCTTTCTTTCTGATTCTCCAGGCTATCCTGTACCGCTTCAGGCGTATTCAGTAAAACCAATAATGCCGTTCCGGTATATTCGGGATACATATCAACCTGACCTGCAAGCATTGCATCAAAGATCAGTTTAGTCCCTCCAAAGCCTAATTTTGTTTCAGCGTCAAGAGTCGTATAATTTTCGACTATAAGCCTGAACATCTCAGCCAGAATAAAACTTTCAGTGAAAGCCTTGGACCCGATGATCAGGTCAGGAGTGCCATTTCGTTCCTTTTCGACGGAAAACCCTTTCGAGCTGAGAAAATTTTTTGCTGTCGTACTGATGTCTTCTTTATTATGATCAACTTGAAAATTCATTTCCATCATCGATGAATCCGTGATCAGATCATCCATTTTCATAAAAACATCAACTAATTCAGGAAATTTTTGCAAAACCTCCACCCGAACCAATGGAGCCGCATGGTAGGGCGGGAAGTATCCTTTATCATCAAAAAGCGCTACCAGGTTATAGGCTTTTATCCTGCCATCCGTGGAAAACCCACTGATCAGATCAACTTCTTTGTTTTTGATGGCATCGTACATGAGGCCGATTTCCATTTCCTTAACCTCAAGATCCAGGCCATAGGTCTCCACCATGCCCCGGTAACCATCCTCTCTTTCCATAAACTCAGAGGGGAAACCGGCCACCAGTCTGTCTTCCTCAACACCTGCAAATACCAGCATTGAAAATACTATGAAAATTAATCCTGCAGTTATGAATAATATAATGTTTTTGATCTTCCTGATATTCCGTTGCAGAATGCCAAGCAGGAAATCTACTGCCAGGGCAAGCAATGCAGCAGGAATAGCTCCCGATAAGATCATGTAGGAATTATTAACCGATATACCCCTGAAAATATATTCTCCGAGACCTCCGGCACCAATCAAGGCCGTAAGCGTGGCTATTCCGATATTGATCACCGCGGCAGTTCTGATCCCGGCAAAAATTACCGGAATAGCGATAGGTAGTTGAATTTTTGTTAGTACCTGCCCCGGTGTCAGGCCTATTCCATTGGCTACTTCAATCAGGCCGGTGTCAATCTCCACGATGCCGGCATAGGTGTTTCTGATGATAGGCAATAACCCATACAGAAATAAAGCTACAATCGCAGGTATTACCCCGATGCCGAGAAAAGGTAACAATAATCCCAGGAGGGCAAGACTGGGAATCGTCTGAATGATGTTCGCAAAGGCTAATACCGGCGCGGAAAATTTCTGAAACCGCGTCAATAAAATCCCGGTAATGATACCGGTAACCGTAGATAGAATAATGGAAACGGAGGTAAGCAGGAGATGCTCGAGTGTCTGTTCCCATACGGTATCGATATGTGTGATGAAAAAATAAAAGAATTCCTGCAAATTAATCATATAATGATCCTTGTTTATCCATTATATAATCGGTAAAAGCTTTCATAAGAATCTCCGGTGACAGATAATGCCGGTACTGCTCCCTGTCCGTGACGAAATAAGTCTTTCGCTGATGGAAATGATGGTTCAGTACGGAAAATATATTCTCTTCAGGCTGTATTTCCATAGCACTACCTGCTTCCATGTCTTTAACCGGGAGAAACGGTAAAATATCCGCGATGGTCACACTGCTCATCTGATGCTTTAATAGATCCTGAAGAAAAAAATCGCTGACAAAATCACTCGCCGGGTTGAAAAGCAGTTCTCCCGCCGTACCCGTCTGCTCTACCCTGCCTTGGTTCATAATGCAGATACGGTCAGCAATATCCAGTGCTTCGGCAACATCATGCGTGATCATAACCATTGTTTTGTTAATAATATTTTCAAGCTTTCTGAATTCTTTTCTAATATGGATCCTGGTAATCGGATCCAGGGCACCGAATGGTTCATCGAGCAGAATAATATCAGGGTCGGTTACCAGTGCACGTGCGATACCTATCCGCTGCCGTTGACCACCGCTGATCTCGTCCCTGTACTTGCCCTTTAGATCAATATTTTCAATATTCAACAATACCCTGAGTTCATCGATCTTCTCCTGAATGGATCCTTCACCCATTTTTAATACCCTGGGTATCAGGGCTATATTATCATAAAGGCTCAAATGCGGGAAGAGTCCCACTTCCTGTACGACATAACCCATGCCTCTCCTCAGTTCAATTGAATTTAATGATTTAATGTTTTTATTATCAACCAGTATTATACCATCATCGGGTGACTGCAATTTATTGATCAGTTTTAACAGGGTCGTTTTACCGCAGCCACTGGGCCCTATTAATACCATAGTCTCCCCTTTCTTCACAGAAAGATCAATCGCGTTAAGAGCAGTAGTTTCTCCGAATGTTTTTGAAACTCCTTTGATATCGATCATAGTAACATCTTCAATATTATAAAAAATTAGGCATTTAATTAATAAAGAGAAAAATATATACTCTTTTTATCATTGTGAAATTTTAATTGTATAATAGTTTTTGAATACTTTTTTTAGAGTGCACTACAAGTTAATTTTGTTGATAATATGATCAAGAATTACAATTATGCTTAATAAAACAAACCCAACACAGACCGATACCTGGAAAAAGTTAAAGGATCACTTCGAATCGATCAAAAATGAACATATGGCTGAGCTGTTCAAAAATGAAAGTGACCGGTTCAATAATTTTTCAATACAATTTGAGGATATTCTGCTCGACTTCTCCAAAAACAGAATAAACCGGGAAACCATTGATCTTCTGATACAACTGGCAGAAGAAACGGACTTAAAAGGAGCCATAGAGGCCATGTTCACGGGAGAGAAGATCAATCTCACCGAAAGAAGAGCTGTACTGCATGTTGCCCTGAGGAATAGAAACAATGATCCGATATCTGTAGAAGGGGTAGATGTAATGCCTGATATCAACAAAGTGCTGGAAAAAATGAAAGTCTTTTCCGAAAAGGTCATTCATGGTGAATGGAAGGGATATACCGGTAAAAAAATTACCGATATTATCAATATTGGTATTGGTGGGTCAGCCCTGGGGCCTCTGATGGTTACCGAAGCACTCAAGCCCTACCAGATCCCCCATCTCAATGTGCATTTTGTTTCCAATGTTGACGGCTCCCAGATCGCTGAAACATTAAAAAAAATTAATCCTGAAACTTCTCTTTTTCTGATCTCATCCAAAACTTTTACAACCCAGGAAACCATGACCAATGCTCATTCGGCGCGTGACTGGTTCCTGGAAAAGGCAAAAGATGAATCCCATATTAAGGAACATTTTGTTGCCATTTCCACTAATCGGAGTTCGGTTGTGGAATTTGGCATCGATCCGGAAAATATGTTTGAATTCTGGAACTGGGTAGGCGGCCGTTACTCCCTCTGGTCAGCCATAGGATTATCGATCGTACTATCCATCGGGTTCGATCGCTTTCTTGAATTACACCAGGGGGCCAATGAAATGGATAATCATTTCAGATATACGGAATTCAGAAGCAATGTCCCGGTCATTCTGGCCCTCTTGGGCATCTGGTATAATAACTTCTTCGAAGCAGAAACTTACGCCATCCTCCCCTATAGCCAGCATCTGAAATACCTGCCCACCTATTTGCAGCAAGGCGATATGGAAAGTAATGGCAAAAGTGTTGACCGAACCGAGAAAGCAATCAATTACCAGACCGGTCCGGTGATCTGGGGAGAACCGGGGACGGACGGACAGCATGCCTTTTACCAATTGATCCACCAGGGCACCAAATTAATTCCCTGTGATTTTATTATACCAGCCAACAGCCACGATACTATCGGTGATCATCATAAAAAACTAATTTCCAATTTCTTTGCACAGACCGAAGCCCTGATGAAAGGAAAAACAGAAAAAGAAGTAATCGATGAATTTGAGGCTTCCGGTAAAAATTATGATGAAGTGAAGCACCTTATCCCTTATAAGATATTCCTGGGCAACCGGCCAACCAATTCTATTCTATTCAGAAAACTTACACCACGCACACTGGGAAGCCTGATCGCGATGTACGAACATAAAATATTTGTACAAGGGATCATTTGGAATATCTTCAGCTTTGATCAGTGGGGTGTCGAACTGGGTAAACAACTGGCAAAGAAAATACTTCCTGAATTAGATGGCGATAATCCGGTGGATGCGCATGATGCCTCAACTAATAATCTGATAAATTATTATAAAAGGATGCGGAACAACTGAAAGGAAGTCAGTTCACGGAAGAAGAAAACAAGGCCTTATTCTCATCGCGGAGCGATTTGTTTTTCATTTCGAGGATCTCATGGGCATTGATCAGTTCCAATTCGAGATTATTCCCCTCATTTTCCAAAATGCGGTATTTGTAGGATGCAACCGGAGATGTTAATACGATGGAAGGGATATCATAATTGATCGTCCACAATCCGCTTTCCTTCATCCGGCCGTTATTCATTTTGGTAAAAACACCATCATTCCTGAGTATAAGCTGGTAATGCCCGGAACTCACAGAATTATTTGCATAAGATACATTACTGACCTCATGTACCTGCATTACTCTTTGATTCATGGTTGTTGTATCAACGGTTTCTTTATTCCAATCAAAATAAAGCCACCAGGCCACCAATTGAAACATGATAAAAATAAAAATCCTGGATATCATAACGGTCGACTTGCTTTCTGATCATTGCAAAAGATATCCTATTAAATCAATTGTTGATATCTTGCAACAAAGGTCTTAAATTATTATAAATAATCCTAATTAATATGATTTAATTACAATTTTGGGAGTATTATTACCGTTCAATCCAGTAACTCCTTCACAAAACTCGGCAGGGCAAAAGCGCTTCTATGTATTTCCTTATTATAATATCGAAGGTTGTTCAAGGATAACAACTGGTCCGCTCTTTCCTCTTGCAGGTTATTAACGGGATTCGCGCGTTCATCTTTTGTACAGTATGAAAAACTCCACATCCCTGTAGGATAAGTTGGAATATAAGCGAGGAAGGGATATACCTTTTTCTTTCCGAATATTCGCTGGTAACACTGATAAATTTCCCGGAATACTTCCTGGTTAAACCGGGGCGATTCACTCTGTGTCACGAGAATCCCCTGCTCCCGCAGGATCCTGTGAGCATGCCTGTAAAAATCCTCAGTAAAAAGTCCTTCTGCAGGCCCCACCGGATCGTTAGAGTCGATGATCACAATATCGTAGGAATTATTTTCAGCCTGCTTGACAAAATCAATTCCATCACGTACCTCAAGATTCATCTTCGGATCATCAAAGGAAGAGGATAATTGTGGAAAATATTGCCTGGAGGCTTCAATTACCCGTTCATCAATCTCGATAAGTGTTAACTGGTCAACTTCAGGATGCCGGAGAACCTCACGGGCCGTCCCCCCGTCACCTCCCCCGATAACAAGAATCCGTCTGGGATCAGGATGGGTGAGCATGGGAATATGGGCGATCATTTCATGGTATACATATTCATCCTGCGCCGTAGTCATCACCATACCATCAAGCGTAAGCATTTTTCCGTAAGCAAAAGTATTATACACTTCCACCCGTTGATAGGGAGATCGTTCATCAAATAACTTTTCACCGGTATGTTTAAACGAGGAGGCGATATATTCATTCCGCTCGGTATACCATATATCTCTTGAAGACTTGAATGTATCATTTATTACTTCTGATTGTTCAGACCGGTATTTCTGCAAGTCAAAATCAGTTTTGGGAAGCAGGTCTTCCGGACCACGGTTCATTTGAATAGCTGATCCGTAAGTAGCATGAAGGGACTCCTTTAATGCTTTGTAGGAAATCCAGGGGTCTACCGTATCTCCACAGGTAAAGATATCAACGGACGCGAACCCATATTCAGGCCAGGTATGAATAGCCAGATGGCTTTCCTGGATCACCACAACACCGGAAACACCAAAAGGAGAGAAATGATGAAAGGTAGAATTAATGATCGTTGCTTCGGCTTTCCGCGCACTTTGGATCATGGCCTCTTCAATCCTTACTACATCATTAAGTAATTCAGGATCGCATCCAAAATATTCTACCACTATATGTGTACCTAAAGATCTCATAAAAACCGGGTTATATGATTATCTGATCGGGGCTTTTATTGTCGATAATAATGCCGGTTCCTTTTGACAGCTCATCCCAGTTAAGATTGGCAAAACTAAGACGGATCATGCTTCCGGATGACATTGAGCCTAGTTCTTCCTCTGAAAGATGCTCACATAAATGAGAAATCGCAGGATTATGGCCGATTATCAATACAGAATATATGGATGGATCAAGTCCTGCTATCGTACCAAGTAATGTGCGAACTGAAGCTTCATAAAGATCTTCTGTTTCTTTTACCTGTGCATATTCCAGCCGCAGTTGTTCGGCGATATACTGTGCGGTCTGCGTTGCCCTTAAGGCATGACTTGTTAAGATCTTGTCCGGGATTGCCTTCTTTACATACAGATACCGACCTAACCGGGAAGCGTCCCTGAGACCGGAATCTGTCAACTCCCGTTCGATGTCCCGCTGACCCGGCTCAGCCGGCCGGCTTTGTGCATGTCGTACGAGGATCAAATGTCTCTTCATTTTTTTTTAGTTAGCTTAAAACATTTTTATCAAGATATAATTTATCAATTAGAGACTGAAAAAATCATTTTTTTAGTTTTTTTGTTAAAAATAGTGATATTTGAATCTTTCAAAAAATTTCAAGATGCCCAAAAACTTAGTTATTGTTGAATCACCCGCCAAAGCAAAAACCATTGAAGGTTATTTAGGTAAAGACTTTCTGGTAAAATCCAGCTTTGGACATGTCCGTGATCTTCCAAAGGATAATTTTGCTATTGACATTGACCATGGTTACAAACCTACCTATGAAATACCTGAAGACAAAAAGGATGTTATAAAACAATTGAAGAAAGAAGCTGAAAATTCAGATATTGTGTTTCTTGCCAGTGACGATGACCGCGAGGGAGAAGCTATTTCATGGCATCTGAAGGAAGCATTAAACCTGTCGGATGAAAAGACCCGGCGGATAGTGTTCAGGGAGATCACCAAAAATGCAATCGTTAATGCCCTGCAGAATCCGAGAGGCATCAATCTCGATCTTGTTAATGCACAACAAGCCAGGAGGGTCCTGGACAGGCTTGTCGGATTTGAGTTATCGCCCCTTCTCTGGAGGAAGATAAAAACGGGATTATCTGCCGGAAGAGTACAATCAGTAGCCGTCAGGCTGGTAGTAGAAAGGGAACGTGAAATTGAAAAATTCTCCGCCGTAAGCTTCTACAGGGTATCAGCCATTTTTGATATCGATAAAGACATCCAACTCAAAGCCGAACATCCCCAAAGATTTAAAACCGAAGAAGAGGCGATAAAATTTCTTGAACGTTGCAAACAGACTGTTTTCACAATTAAAAATCTGGAGACCAAACCTTCAAAGAAGTCTCCTTCACCGCCCTTTACCACCTCAACTCTACAACAGGAAGCTTCTAGAAAACTGAATTTTTCTGTTTCCCAGACCATGACGATCGCCCAGAAACTATATGAAAACGGCAAGATCTCGTATATGCGGACTGACTCTGTAAACCTTTCCGGTGAGGCAATCCAGGGGGCGACGGAGGCCATTCTGAAAGATTACGGTAAGGAATATTTGCATACGAGAAAATATAAAAATAAAAACCAGTCGGCACAGGAAGCACATGAAGCCATCAGGCCGACTGACTTTTCGTTGAAAAGCCTTGGTGGTGATCGCAACGATCAGCGCTTGTATGAATTAATATGGAAAAGGGCGGTAGCCTCACAGATGGCTGAAGCCGAACTCGAAAGAACAGTTGTTACCATCGGCATTTCAAATCATGAGGATACCCTTACGGCAACAGGCGAAATGATTAAATTTAGCGGGTTTCTCAAGTTATACCAGGAATCCTCGGATGAAGAAAATGAAGAAGAAGAGAAGGCTGGGCTTCTTCCGCCCCTGAAAAAAGGGCAACAATTGCCTCTGAACAGAATGACTGCCAAACAAGGCTTCACACGTCCTCCGCTGCGTTATACCGAAGCAAGCCTGGTAAAAAAACTGGAGGAACTGGGTATAGGGCGCCCTTCTACCTATGCTCCGACCATATCCACCATCCAGAAAAGAGATTATGTTACCAAGGAAATCAAAGAAGGCAAAAAACGAACAAACAGGGAATTTACACTTAAAAGCGACACTATTAGCACCAGAGAATATATCGAAAATTACGGATATGATAAAAATAAACTGTCGCCGACCAACATAGGCATGGTCGTCAATGATTTCCTGGTGAACTTCTTTCCCGGGATCATTGATTATTCCTTTACTGCCGATGTGGAAAAAGAATTTGATGATATCTCGCAAGGCAAGCTGGAATGGAACAAAATGATCGATCAATTCTACCGTGAATTCCATCCGCAGGTTGAAGAAACCCAGCAGGTTTCCCGATCCGAGGCAAGGAATGTCCGGGAACTTGGAATTGATCCCGAAACAGGTGAGAAAGTATTTGCCAAACTAGGAAAATTCGGGCCAATGGTCCAGATCGGCGATGGCAATGGAGAGGATAAGCCTCGTTTTGCCAGCCTGAGAAAAGGACAATATATCGATTCAATCTCTCTCGAAGATGCACTTGAACTATTTAAATTACCCCGGGAAGTAGGAACTTATGAAGATAATACCGTTATAGCAGGCATCGGCAAATTTGGCCCGTATATAAAACATAAAAATAAATTCATTTCTATCGGAGATGAGGATCCGGCAGAGATCCCCCTTGACCGCGCCATAGAACTGATCGAAGAAAAAAGAAAATTCGAATCCGAGAACCTGATTAAAAAATTCGAGGAAAACGAGGAAGTCAGGGTGCTGAATGGACGATACGGGCCCTATATAAAATTTGGTAAGAAAAATGTTAAAATACCAAAAGATAAGGAACCGGCCTCTCTGACGTACGAAGAATGTGTGGAACTGGCTGACAAGGCTCCTGCTAAAAAAAGAGGTTTCAAAAGGAGAAAAAAATGAAAAATCTTGTCGTATTGACCGGCTCAGGCATCAGTGCTGAGAGTGGACTGAAAACTTTTCGTGATGCCGGGGGACTGTGGGAAGGATATGACGTGACGGAGGTGGCTACTCCCGAAGCCTGGAAGAAAGATCCCGCACGTGTTCTTGAATTTTACAACCAGAGAAGAAAACAGGCGCTCTCAGCACAACCCAATGTCGGACATAAGATCCTTGCTGAACTAGAGGAATTTTTCAATGTGATAATCATCACCCAGAATGTAGATAACCTTCACGAAAAGGCAGGATCAACCCATGTGATACATCTGCATGGAGAATTATTCAAGTCGCGAAGTACGGTGGATGAGACACTGGTATATGAAATCGAAGGCTGGTCCCTTAATATTGGAGACACCTGTGAAAAAGGCTCACAACTCAGACCCCATATTGTATGGTTTGGAGAAATGGTCCCGATGATGGAAGCTGCAATTCTTCAAACATTAAAGGCGGATATCTTCCTGGTTGTCGGGACTTCCCTTCTCATCTACCCAGCTGCCGGATTACTGGATTATGTCAAAAAGAAAACCCCAACATTTATCGTAGATCCTAATATGCCTGAGGTGATGACCCGGGAAAATCTGTACCTTTATGAAGAAAAGGCCAGTACGGGAATGAAAAACGTTCAGGAAAAGCTGTTGCGGGATTACTGCTGACCTTTTATTTTTCCACTGCCTCAAACCGTTCCTCCACAATTCCGGAGGCGTCAGTGTACCGCAAACGTAAAAACAGAGAAGTGATCTCCTCTATATTTTTTATTAGCGAATCCTGCCCGCTGATGAATTGAAGACTCCCTTTGTTACTTAATGGATCAACATTGACACGATAGATACCTGCCTCGATCAGTCCTTCATTACCATCGCAAAAGTCAGGATTTTGACTTATAGAATATATCAGGCTGTCCTGTTCTCCGTGCAGGAAAGTTGTCAGTGAATAAACTTCACAGTCGGATAAATCAGCCTTCTGCCCATCGAGGGAAACATTGGTTCTCAGCCATGTTTTTATCGTGTCACCGGAAACAAGCCCTTTCAGTTCTTCCTCGGTAAAAATGACCATTTTTTCAGTCTCACCACATGACATCAGACCCATGACAAGGGCTGAAAACAACAGAATAAATCCTGTTATTTTCCAGATGCCCGCTATATAGTGATCTGTTTTTTGCCTATCAGTCATGCCTGGCTTCTATTATACCGCCAAAATTACATTTTTTCAATTAGAATCATAGCTTCCTGATCAACATCGATTATTTTTGCAAGCCATAGCATCAAGTAATTTTTCATCATATGGCCGATTATAATTTCCGATCAATAGAACAAAAATGGCAGCAATACTGGAGTGAAAATAAAACGTATTATACGAAAGCAGATCCTTCCAGACCCAAATACTACGTTTTGGATATGTTCCCCTATCCATCAGGTGCCGGGCTGCATGTCGGGCATCCCCTGGGATATATCGCTTCCGATATCGTTACAAGATTTAAAAAACTCAAAGGATACAACGTCCTCCATCCAATGGGATTTGATGCCTTCGGTCTGCCCGCCGAACAATATGCCATTCAGACCGGTCAGCACCCGGCCGTAACCACGAATAATAATATCAGGAGATATAAAGAACAGTTACTTAATATCGGTTTTTCGTATGACTGGGATAAGGAAGTGCAAACCTGTGCTCCTGATTATTATAAATGGACCCAATGGATATTTCTGCAATTATTTGAAAGCTGGTACAATCTTGATTCGGACCGGGCCGAACCCATCGGATCATTAATTAAAACGCTGGAGGAGAGCGGGAATTTAAAGCTTAAGGCGGCTTGCGATGAAGATACACCTGAAGTGACCGCTGATGAATGGAAAGGGATGAAAATGGAGGAGCAGCAGCTTTTCCTGCTTCAGTACAGGCTCACCTATCTGGCCGAGGCTACCGTTAACTGGTGTCCTTCCCTGGGGACTGTCCTCGCCAATGACGAAGTAAAGGACGGGCTTTCCGTCCGCGGCGCCCACCCCGTGGAACAGAAAAAAATGAAACAGTGGATCATGCGCATTACTGCCTACGCCGAGCGCCTATTACAGGGACTGGATACCATTGAATGGACAGATGCCTTAAAAGAAATGCAACGTAACTGGATTGGCAAGTCCTATGGTTGCTCAGTTACCTTTGACGTTTATGAGTCAGATCTTAAGATGACCGTTTTCACCACACGGGTGGATACCATCTTCGGAGTCACGTTCATGACCATAGCACCTGAGCATGAGCTCATCCCACGACTTACGACACCGGATCGACACAAAGAAGTAAAGGCTTATATTAAAATGGCCAAAATGAAAAGTGAGAGAGAAAGGATGAGCGAGGTCAGAAAAGTCAGCGGGGTATTCACCGGCTCCTATGTAATTCATCCTTTTACCGGCGAAAAGGTGCCTATCTGGATCGCCGATTATGTATTAGCGGCTTATGGCACCGGGATGGTGATGGGTGTCCCTTCTTCCGACACCAGGGATTTTACTTTTGCAACACATTTTAATATTCCGATCGTCCGCGTTCAGGAAGGTGAATATACCGATATATCAAAGGATGATTTTAATGCGAAGGAAGGCACGATGATCAATTCTGATTTCCTTAACGGCCTTCCGGTAGAAAAAGCCATAACTCTGGCCACCCGCAGGGTTGAAGAAAAGGGCATCGGTAAATCAAGGATCAACTACAGGCTGCGAGATGCCGTATTTGGACGACAGCGCTATTGGGGTGAACCTTTCCCGATCTATTACCGGAACGGCATACCATGTCCTCTTAATGAAAAAGAACTTCCCCTCCTGTTGCCCGATGTGGATGCTTACCTACCTACCGAGGAAGGGGAGCCCCCCCTTGCTCGGGCAAAAAACTGGAAATACAATGACAGCTATGAATATGAGCTTAGCACCATGCCAGGCTGGGCCGGATCTAGTTGGTACCTCTTCCGGTATATGGATCCACATAATGAAAATGAATTTGCCGGCAGAAAAGCCCTTGAATACTGGGGTAATGTAGACCTGTATATCGGTGGCGCCGAACATGCTACAGGACACCTCCTGTATTCACGGTTCTGGACCAAATTCCTATATGACCGGGGACATCTTACCGTTGAAGAACCCTTTCAGAAACTGATCAACCAGGGTATGATCCAGGGCAGGTCCAATTTTGTCTACAGGATTAAAGGCACAAAATCATTCGTTTCCTACAACCTCAAGGGTCAGTATGATGTCCAGCAACTGCATGTCGATGTAAATATTGTCGATAATGACATATTGGATATCAAATCTTTTAAAAAATGGAGCCCGGAATTCGCTGATGCTGAATTTATACTGGAAGATGGTAAATATATTTGCGGCAACGAAGTGGAAAAGATGTCAAAATCACTTTATAATGTGGTGAACCCGGATGACGTAATCGAAAGGTACGGCGCTGATACCCTTCGTCTGTATGAAATGTTCCTCGGTCCACTGGAACAGTCTAAACCATGGAATACCCATGGTATCGACGGAGTGAGTAAGTTTCTCCGAAAATACTGGAGATTATTCTTCGATAAAAGAGACCGGTTTGCCGTAACTGATGATGACCCAACGATAGAAGAACTAAAAATCCTTCATAAGACCATTAAAAAAGCAGAAGAAGATGTTGATCGCTATTCTTTTAACACCTCAGTAAGCCATTTTATGATTTGTGTGAATGAACTGTCCGCGTTGGGATGTAACAAAAGAAGGATTCTTGAACCGCTGACGCTGATCATTTCACCCTATGCCCCACATATTACAGAAGAAATCTGGCATCGGTTAGGCCATAAGGAAAGTATCGTATTTGAAACCTATCCGGTCTATAATGAGGAGTATATTAAGGAAGATTCTTTTGAATATCCGGTCTCGGTGAATGGTAAGCTAAGAACAAAAATAGAATTCAGTCTTGACACCACAAAGGAAGATATGGAAGCCCGGTTGCTGCAGTCGGATGTGGTTCAAAAATGGCTTCAGGGTAAGAATCCTAAAAAAATAATCATAGTTCCTCAAAAGATTATTAATGTCGTGATCTGATGATCAGGCAACAGAAAATGTGTGACTTATTTTAAACCGCCTTCAGACAGAAATATATTTACGTGTTTTTAAAGTTAAATTGAGCAATAACATTCCGTGTATGGTATTTCAATCGTATGTATGCCTTTTTTCGGGTATAAGGGGTATAGATCCTGAAACTATGCAGTATGATCAGGAAAAGTACTACCACACACCCCATCAGTAGTTGATTAAAACTTAATCCGGCATCCAGTGCAATACCAAAGATTACAGGTCCTGCTGCCGTACTTGCCACCATTAGGGTTGTGAATAAGCTCCTGACGGATCCCAGGGAGATAGTCCCGAATAATTCTGCCTGGACTGCCGATTTGATCGTGCTTCCAAATCCTGTCGTTATTCCAAGCAATGTCAGGTATATGGGTACGATCCAGGCCTGATCAAAAGAGGCCAGGATAAACAAACCAATGGCATAGGGGATAAAATAATAAGGAAAAAGTTTCGTGGCTTTCCACCGGTCCACCAGAACTCCGGCTAATACCATCGATAATGAACTGGCCACGGCAAAACAAATAAAACATAAAGCTACCCATTCAGTTTGCCACCCCTTAAAATCAGCCAGAGTTATCTGGTAAAAGAATAACCCGGTACTAAGCATGGGCAGGATAAAGGCATTCGGGCCGATTATCCGGAAAGCCCTGCTGCCCAATACTTCCCACTGGGTCCAAGACCTGCCGGGATTAAATTCCCGCTCGGATTGTTTATCGCTCATTTCAACCTCTGGCAGGCGAAGCACAAATAACACATAAGGTAAAAGAACAGCCATAAGTATAACGGCACTGGCAATCATGGAATACCGCCATCCAAAAAAAGAAATACTTATGGCAATGATTATAGGCAAAAAAGCCTCACCTAATGGGTGCCCAAGGGCAGCTATGCTGATTGCTTTACCTCTTGCATGATCAAAATAACGAGCCATGGAGGTTATTGAAGTATGGGTCATCAATCCCTGACCGGCAAGTCTGAGCCCAAAAAGACCGAGGATTAAAACCACGGGATGGACTGATAATGCTATAATGCATAGAGACAAGACCAGTAATAACAAGACCGAAAGGCTATATTTTTTTAATGAGTATCTGTCAATCAGCTTACCGGCAAAAGGCAGCAATGCAGCGCTCAACAAAGTAACCGAAGCATAAACAGATCCGAAAAAACCGTCAGAAAAACCAAATTCCTTTCCAATAACGGGCACGTAAAGTGAAATGAGGAATGTCTGCCCGAAACCCGAAAAGAAGGTCAGCAATACTCCAAAAACTATCAGTCTGACATTTTCCCTGATGAATTTTTTCATTTAACTGGATCCTTTTTTGTATCCGTAATCGTTTTTATTGTTCAATAAGGCCCTCCGCCTTTATATTATGCTCAGAAATAAATGAAAAGTGAAGGTCCGGATATAGTTCCATGATGGCATGAAGCATGCCTTTGGTTTCTGCCAGAAATACCGGATTATTATCCTTGTCGCGGGCCAGGGCATCTGATTTTCTTTCAAGAAACTCCTTTAGTTTTTTCTTATCATGGGAGCTAACCCAGCAGGCCTTATAGATAGAAAGGGAGGCAAACCGGCAGGTAGCATTATATTCATGCAATAAACGATATTGAATCACATCAAACTGCAATTCACCTACGGTTCCTATTATTTTTCTATTGCCCGGCTGCTTAATAAAAAGCTGGGCGACGCCCTCGTCGGTTAGTTGCATCAGCCCTTTTTCCAGTTGTTTGGTTTTCATTGGATCACCATTGATCACTTCTCTGAAAATCTCAGGAGAGAAACTTGGGATTCCCTTATACTGAAACTTTTCTCCTTCCGTTACCGTATCTCCGATCTTGAAGTCGCCCCTGTCGTAGAGACCAATTACGTCACCCGGATAAGCCTTTTCAACCAGTTCCTTCTCTTGTGCCATGAAGCTTGTGGGATTACTGAACCGGGATTTTTTATCAAGACGAACATGATGATAAAATTTGCTGCGGTCGAAGACTCCCGAACAAACTTTCATAAAAGCGATCCGGTCGCGATGGCGGGGATCCAGGTTAGCATGGATTTTAAAAACAAACCCGGAAAATAAATCTTCTGCGGGCGCTATTAGTCTCCTGGTAGTCATTCGTGGCTGTGGTGGCGGGGCTATCTCCACAAAAGCATCCAGCAGTTCCTGAACACCAAAATTGTTCAGTGCGCTTCCGAAAAAAACCGGAGCAATATGCCCTGTCCTGTATTCTTTCAAGTCAAATGTGTCGTATACACCCTCAATTAATGCCACATCCTCTCTCAATGTCCCGGCATCATTACCCAGATACTGATCCAGATGTTCATCCTCAAGGTCGCTAATGGTAACGATATCGCGCTCAATAGAGGTTTTATTGGGGTGGAAAAGGTTTAAATTGCGTTCATATAGATTATAAATCCCTTTAAAATCAAATCCCATATTGACAGGCCAACTCAGGGGACGAACTTTGATATCGAGTTTTTCTTCAAGCTCATCCATCAATTCAAAGGGGTCCTTTCCCGGCCTGTCCATTTTATTGATAAAGATAATTACCGGAATTCTACGCATACGGCAAACTTCCATCAACCGGTCGGTTTGCTCTTCAACTCCTTTCACACAATCAATCACCAGAATTACACTATCTACAGCAGTCAGGGTACGATAGGTGTCTTCCGCGAAATCCTTATGACCCGGGGTGTCAAGCAGGTTTATCTTCTTGCCCTTATATTCAAACCCCATTACCGAAGTGGAAACAGATATGCCACGTTGCCTTTCTATTTCCATAAAATCGGAAGTGGCTGATCGCTTTATTTTATTGTTTTTCACCGCTCCTGCAACCTGAATAGCGCCTCCAAATAACAGGAATTTCTCAGTGAGCGTAGTCTTTCCTGCATCTGGGTGACTAATAACGGCGAAGGTTCTGCGTTTTTCTATCTGAATATTTGTATCCATCTCTTTTTCACTATTTTTCCTGTTGGTCGATCTTTGCCCGGACCAATAGCCAGGATCTTTTTTTATATGATTTGTGAAGAGTGCCGGTAGATAAGAAGCCTCTGGTAATACCAGGGCGTCCGGCAACAAGTTCAAGATTTTTTGACTATCATCACTTCCACAATACCGCAAAAATACTATTTAAAATGAGTAATGAGTAATAAACCTCAGCATTTATAATTATGCTGCTGATTGAATAAATGGTTGCAATTCCTTCAGAAATTCCCGCTTCAGGAAAACTTTTTAAGATATCAATAAAACCGGTCAGAAACCATCATCCACATCCTCTTCTGCCTCAGGCTGTGGCTCCTGCTCTCCGGTTTCTTCTTCAGGGGCTGGTTCTTCAGTTTCATCCCGGGTGGTATCTGCTTTCTTAAACTTTCCAAATAATCGCTTAAAAAATCCCTGCTTCTCCGGCGACTCGTCTACACCCGCTTCCTGATCCTCCACCTCAAGATCTTCCCGGATCTCATCCTCCGGCTGACTCTTCGGCGCGAGCATTTTACCGAACAAGGTATTATAGACCAGTTGATCGTAATTAAAAGTAGTCAGATAGGGTGAAGGACGAACACCGAGTGAATCACTGTATAACGAGTCTTCAACATTCCTGGCCATCAGAATTGAATCTTCTACTTCCGGATAAATAGTTAACATCTCGACATCTTTGATCTCATTATATTTACGCCGGTATGGTTTTTCATCAATGATACCGAACTTGTTCTTTTTTACAAATCCGATATCCTCTTTTGGAACAGAATCTAATTCAAACAGGGAATACCTTTTCTTGAAGGCTTCTTCATCGAGAATATATTTGCTCTGATAAGCCGGACAGGTAGTTTTCTTAAAGCATGAAGTCAGTGCCGGT
>CAZYDB010000065.1:0-17382 GCA_964645995.1 uncultured Roseivirgaceae bacterium | reverse complement strand
GAATTGGCTAAAGAAACAATTGAAGTAGAGTTCGTCTATGAAATTCAAAGTAATAAGATCGACGAAGTGATCATTCAGTCCGGACTTTCGGTAGTAGCGATCATTGGTGAAAATATGCGCAACACACCAGGTATCTCAGGGAAGATGTTTGATGCCTTGGGGAAAAACGGTATCAATGTTGTCGCAATCGCTCAGGGATCATCGGAGTTGAATCTATCAGCCGTCATATCTCATTTCGACCTCACAAAAACCCTTAATACCCTTCACGAGGCGTTTTTCCTTTCAGATGTTAAAACCTGTCATCTTTTCCTGGCCGGTACCGGCCGGATAGGCAGTACATTGTTGTCACAGATCAGGAAACAACAGGACTATCTGCTGAAAGAACATATGCTACAGTTCAAACTTACCGGTATCGCCAATAGCCGGAAAATGCTGTTGAATAGTGAAGGCATTGATCTTGAAGCCTGGAATGATTACCTGGACCATGCTGAAGATAAATCTGATATGCCCCAATTTGTCGAGTTGATGAATCACATGAATCTCTCCAACAGCATTTTTGTCGATTGTACTGCCAGCCAGCATGTAGTGGATGTATACGAGGATGTTTTGAATAGTAATATCTCAATTACTACCCCTAACAAACTGGCCAGCTCGGGACCTCTTGATAGATACAATATCCTGTATCGCTTATCCCGGAAAAAGGCAGTTAAATATCTCTATGAGACTAACGTCGGCGCCGGCCTGCCGGTGATCACGACACTTAATGACCTCAAAGTGAGTGGGGACTGGATTCTGAAGATCGAGGGTGTGCTCTCCGGCACCCTTTCCTATATTTTCAATACCTTCGATGGATCACGGAAATTTTCTGCCGTTGTCCGGCAGGCACAGGAAAAAGGATATACAGAACCAGACCCTCGTAATGACCTGAATGGTATGGATGTGGTTAGAAAAATACTGATCCTTTCCAGGGAAGTGGGTTATGAAATGGAGATCGAAGAGGTAAAGAATGAAATGCTGCTTCCGGAATCCTGTTTTTCCGTAGACACGGTCGATGAATTTTATACTGCGCTGGCTAAACACGACGATCTTTTTGATGCTTTGCTGAAAAAAGCGCAAAAAGATAATAAAAAACTCAGATTTATCGCTACCATGGAAGATGGCAAAGCAAAAGTAGGGTTGCAGGCAGTAGGGTCTGATCACCCCCTCTATCCTCTGTCAGGCAGTGATAATATGTTGTCCTTTACAACAACACGGTATATGGAACGTCCATTGGTAATCAAAGGTCCGGGTGCCGGAGCCGAGGTAACAGCCGCCGGAGTTTTTGCCGAGATTATTAGTATCGCTAATTATCTGCCATAAATGAAAGCCTCAGACAGCGTACGGGTATTTGCACCTGCCACAGTGGCCAATGTTTCCTGCGGATTTGATGTGCTGGGATTTGCCCTGGATGAACCGGGAGACGAGATCTTTCTTGAAAGAAATAACACCGGAGCCCTTGCCATCAGGGAAATAAAAGGTGATGAAGGGTTTCTCCCCCGTGATATAACACAGAATTCGGCTTCTGCCGTGATTAAGAACATCCTGGATCACCTTAATATAAAAGATGGTGTTGATATAACCTTATACAAAAAGATGCCCCTGGGGAGTGGATTGGGATCCAGTGCTGCCAGTAGCGTGGCCGGAGCTTTTGCAATAAACGCCCTCCTGGGTAATCCCCTATCAAAAGAAGATCTGCTGAAATTCACCATCCAGGGAGAAGCTGTAGCCTGCGGATCGGAACATGCTGATAACGTCGCCCCTTCATTATTTGGTGGATTTATTCTGATAAGGAGCTATGAGCCACTTGATATAGTACAGATCCCTACCCCGGCTGATCTTTTTGCGACCGTGATACACCCCCAGATAGAGATAAAAACCAAAGATGCCAGGGAGATCCTCAAAAAAGAGATACAATTAAAAAACGCAATTAAACAATGGGGTAATGTAGGAGGGATCATTGCAGGCTTATTCCTGTCTGACTATGAGTTGATCGGCCGATCAATGCAGGATCATATTATTGAACCCATCCGCTCTATACTCATCCCGGGTTATGATGAAGTAAAAAAAGCCGCTTTAAATGCAGGTGTACTCGGCTGTGGCATTTCCGGATCAGGACCCTCTATATTTGCCCTGAGTAAAGGAAGAGCAATCGCAGGTATTGCAGGAGAAAAAATGTATCTTGCATTTAAAAAAGTAGGAATAGAAAGCGATATTTACGTATCAAAGATCAACCGGGAAGGCCCCATGATTCTCAATCGATAGAATGAAGTTTTACAGCACCAACCAACGATCACCCCAGGTTTCCTTTCAGGAGGCTGTTATTCAAGGAATGCCTGCTGATAACGGTCTTTTCATGCCGGTAAGCATTCCACAGGTAACGGAAGAATACATCCGGGATCTTCCGGGTAAGAAATTTCAGGATATTGCTTTTGATATCAGCCGTTTATGGCTTGAAGATGAAATACCCGCCGAATTATTAAAAGAAATTTGCTTTTCCGCATTTGATTTTGATGCCCCACTCCATAAAATAGAGGATAATATCTATTCTCTGGAATTATACCATGGCCCAACCCATGCATTTAAAGATTTTGGCGCCCGTTTTCTGGCCAGGCTGGTTTCATTTTTCCAGAAACATAAGAACAGAGAAACAGTAATACTGGTGGCAACTTCCGGCGATACGGGTAGTGCCGTTGGCCATGGCTTCTATCAGGTACCCGGAGTATATGTGGTTTTACTCTACCCTAGTGGAAAGGTGAGCAACCTGCAGGAAAAACAGATCACTACCCTGAGCGGCAATGTATCGGCACTGGAAGTGGATGGGACTTTCGATGATTGTCAGATGCTAGTCAAGCAAGCCTTTATGGATGATAGCCTGACGGACGTGATGAACCTGACATCAGCAAACTCCATAAATTTTGGAAGACTCCTGCCTCAGTCCTTTTATTACTTTTATGCCTATTCACAACTGGCTCAACTCAATAAGCCACTGGTTTTCTCCGTCCCGAGCGGTAATTTCGGGAATCTATGCGGCGGTCTCTTAGCAAAGAAAATGGGACTTTTGGTAAAAAAATTTATTGCTCCCACGAACGCAAATAATATTTTCCCACATTACCTTGAAACCGGCAATTTTGAACCCAGACCCTCCATGAAAACCATTTCCAACGCGATGGACGTGGGTAACCCCAGTAACTTTGCCCGCGTAACGGAACTTTTTAACCACAACATCGATACCTTAAGATCGGAGATCAAAAGCAGCGCTTATTCAGACTTCATTACAAGAAAAACAATAGTCAATATTTTTAGAGATACCCGGTACCTGCTCTGCCCGCATTCCGCTATCGGCTATCTGGGCCTGAGGGATATGTTGATGGGCGAAGATGAAGAAAGTAATGGCGTGTTCCTGTCCACAGCACATCCGGCAAAATTCTATAACGTGATCAACGAATTTCTCGATCACGATATCGCCTTTCCCATTGGATTAAAAAATGTGCTGAATAAAGAGAAAAAGAGCATCCCCATAGAAAGTGACTATTCGGCATTCCGGGAATATCTTTTAAAAGCTGCCTGGCGGTAGGGTTAGTCTGTGTTATTCAGGTCCCAATTATAATCCATGTAATCAATAGTAGCATTTCTGTCAATTTCCACCGCTGTATATTCATTAATAAAATCGATCACAGACCCGTTCTTTTTAAAATCACCTCCAAACCAGGAAAATATTTTGGATATTTCAACACCTTCCCTGGCAATCCTGTTTTTAGAAGGATCATTGATGAACCGCGCTGTCTGCTCCTCCAGTTGCCCGTCCAGACGACCTGCTTCATAAGCCTCCGGCCTTAAAGCAGGGCATGAAACGGAAGCACAATTGATCGCGAAATGGATCCTGGGTTCATTGAATTCCTTTCGTAATATGCCATTCTCTATATTATTCAAGGACATCTCCTCATTACCGATCTTAAAAAATTTTTTGTCAAACACGGAATTGACAAAAGGAATCTGAAACCATCCTCCGATATCATTAATGCTCTCAACAGGATAATGGTCAAGAATGAGATCAACTGTAAATGCATTGTATGCATTGATCCAATAGGCAAGTCTTTCGTCTTTGCCAGCTGATTCCGGTGGCGGATTTTCAGAAAGAATATTAAGATACTTTTTTAAAAGACTATGATCTTTTTTAAATGATCGGTAATCGACTGCCCCGCCGGTTTTTACATGCCTTTTTAAAAGATCATCCCAGATATCATGCCCTGAGGCAAGATAAGATTGTGAGAAACCACAATAGGCATGCTGGAATACTAAAATAATTATTGCAATCTTTAACCAGTGTAACATCCCCGAAAGATAAGTAAACTATCTCAAATGACAGGGTCAATTCAGAGACAAAATAAGGGAAAACAAAACAATTTCGAGGCAAAGGGCACGGTGAATACTGAAAAACAATTTTTTTTATTTAGCAATTAATGTATATCCTTGTTAACCTAATGCAACACTATGATTGCTGAATTTTTAATAGAAAATTATGATGTAATCCTTTTTTTGATTGGTTTTGCGATCGTCTCGGTAGCCTCCAGCCAGATCTCCAAACTGTTTCAAAAAATACATTTACCGATTATCACCGGATTGATTTTCATCGGGATTATAAGTGGTCCGTATATTATTAATCTTATTCCTCATGATTCAATCAATAAGCTGGGATTTATAAATGATTTTGCCCTTTCCTATATCGCTTTTGCTGCCGGATCTGAACTCTACCTTAATGAACTCAGGAGCAGGTTTAACAGCATCAAGTGGATGACTGCCGGTCAGTTGGTTGTCACTTTTTTTCTCGGCGCCATTCTCGTTTTCATTCTGGCTGATCATGTATCCTACATGCGTGATCAATCGCTTGTTACAAAAATATCTATCGCCATTCTTACAGGGGCCATTTTTGTAGCGAGATCTCCAGCCTCAGCTATTGCTATCATCAACGAATTGCGGGCACGCGGACCTTTTACACAAACCGTTTTGGGAGTAACCGTTGTTAAGGATTTTCTGGTGATCATTGTTTTCGGTGTGTCTATGTCAGTAGCCGAAACGCTGATAATCGGAAAAGAATTTAATATAGGTGCCATACTGCTGATCCTTCTTGAGCTGGCCCTTTCCTTTGGATTCGGTTTTGTTGCCTACTGGATCATTAAATTTATTCTATTTCTTAAGATCGAGAAGGTATACAAAACTATTTTGGTTCTTCTGACAGGATATTCGGTGTATCAGTTTGCCTATCTGATCAGGAATATTTCGGATAGATTTTTTCACCATGAAATATTCCTTGAACCATTGCTGATTTGTATCCTTGCATCCTTCATCATCACCAACTATACCAGGTACCGGGCTGAGTTTATCCGGATTATAGGAGATGCTGGTCCGGTGGTATATACAGCATTCTTTACGCTTACCGGGGCAGGAATGCGACTTGATGTACTTGTTAATGCTTGGTCTGTTGCTTTATTCTTTTTTGGCATAAGACTTATAACTATTATAATAGGCGCTTATTTCGGAGGTGCTATGGCCGAGGATCCTCCCAGATTTAACAAAGTGGCCTGGATGCCTTATGTAACGCAAGCGGGAGTAGCCCTGGGACTGACAACAATCGTAGCTAACCAGTTCCCTGACTGGGGACCTCAGTTTTCAGCAGTCATCATTTCCGTAATCGTGATCAATCAGTTTATCGGCCCTCCTTTATTTAAATGGTCCATTAAATATCTTGGGGAGGACAGAAGCCGGGGCAAACAATATGAGCATGATGGCATTTATGATGCGCTGATCTTTGGCCTTGAAAGCCAGTCCATAGCCCTGGCACGGCAACTTACGGCCAACGGATGGCTGGTCAGGATCATCTGTTTTGATGAAGAGAAAAGTAAAAGAGCTGTGGATGGTGTTGAGATCATCTATATAAACGAGTTGACAATAGAAAAACTCAATATGATCCAGGCCGACCGAACTGAAGCCTTCATCACCCTCCTTACCGATGATGAAAATTACAGGATATGCGAGCTGGGTTATCAATACTATGGCACAAATGTACTGGTCGTTCGTTTAAACGACCGGTCTAATTTTGAAAAATTCCATAAGCTGGGAGCCCTAATTGTGGAGCCTTCAACGGCGATGGTCAGCCTACTCGATCATTTTGTACGCTCCCCGATGGCCGCTTCATTGCTGTTGGGTATGCAGAAAGACCAGGATACCAGGGATAATGAAGTATTAAACCCGAATCTTCACGGAATCTTTCTGCGCGACCTGCGGCTACCACCTGATGTGATCATCCTTTCGATTAAAAGGAGCGGTCAGATGATTATATCGCATGGATATACAAGACTGCGGTTAGGCGATATCGTCACACTCGTCGGCTCGATAGAGAGTCTGGAAAATGTTTCCCTGCGTCTGGGTTCCCGGTAAAAACAAATTTGATTGATGGAAAAATTGATGATTATCTGCCAGGTCAATTAATACATAATCACTCAATGGTGATCCTTCAGCCCATTAAAGTGAAAAGTTTGTGAATTTTGCAGGTAAAAAAGCTTTTTGTATATCTTTGCGGCTATGACAGATAATATTACCAGGCCCGACGAGAACGTTAAGCTCAAAAAGATAATTGCCCATGCCAAGGAATATGGCTATATATTTCAGTCGAGTGAAATATATGATGGCCTGCAGGCTGTCTACGACTACGGCCCCTTCGGCGCTGAACTGAAAAACAACCTCAAAGATCTTTGGTGGCAATCGATGGTCAAACTAAATTACAACATAGTTGGACTGGATGCGGCCATATTCATGCATCCGCTCACCTGGAAAGCATCAGGGCATATCGACAGTTTTAACGACCCCATGATCGATAACAGAGATTCCAAAAAAAGATACCGGGCGGATGTATTAATCGAAGATAAAGCAGAAGAATACAAACAAAAGGGAGAAGAAGAAAAAGCCGGAACACTTATCAAGGAAATGGCCCGTCTGATGGATAAGGAAGACCTTGCGGGGCTATACAATCTTATCGTTAATGAAAATATTGTCTGCCCTGTATCAGGAACAGCCAACTGGACTGAAGTCCGGCAGTTTAACCTGATGTTCTCCACGCAGATAGGATCTGTTTCTGATGATGCCAATACAATCTATCTGCGACCTGAAACAGCCCAGGGAATATTCGTTAATTTTCTTAATGTACAGAAAACTTCCAGGATGAAGATACCCTTCGGCATCGCACAGATCGGAAAAGCCTTCCGGAATGAGATCGTTGCCCGGCAGTTCATCTTCAGGATGCGTGAATTCGAGCAGATGGAGATGCAGTTTTTTATTAGGCCAGGTGAAGAAGCTAAATGGTATGATCACTGGAAGGCGATACGGATGAAATGGTACCAGGCCATGGGCATACCGGATAATAAATTAAGATATCATGACCACGACAAACTTGCCCATTATGCAAAAGCTGCAGTAGATATAGAATTTAATTTTCCTTTTGGTTTTAAGGAAGTGGAAGGGATACACAGCAGGACGGATTTTGACCTCGGAAATCATCAGGAGATATCAAAAAAGAAGATGCAGTATTTTGATAATGAGATCAATAAGAATTATGTGCCTTACGTGATCGAAACCTCTGCCGGGCTGGACCGCCTCTTTCTTATGCTGATCACCAACGCCTATAAAGAACAGGAAGCCGGTGAGGGTGATAATAAAAAGATCAGGGCTTTTTTACAGATCCATCCTGCCCTTGCCCCGGTAAAGGCAGCCATCTTCCCCCTGGTCAAGAAAGATGGCCTTCCGGAAGTAGCACAAAAGATCTTCAAAGATCTGAAATATGATTTTAATATGATCTATGAAGAAAATCAATCGATAGGGAAAAGATATACAAGACAGGACCTGGTAGGCACTCCGTATTGTATTGCTGTTGATCACCAGACCCTCGAAGACGAAACAGTTACTATACGCGACAGGGATACTACCGATCAGGTAAGGGTGAAGATCCCCTCTTTAAGAAAGGAAATCGGCAAAAGGGTATCCATTAAGAACCTCTTGGAAAAGCTGGATTGAAAATCGTAATTTTACCAGGCATTCAAAAAAAACCATTAGCCCGGACCATTGCCCAACAGCGGATATGATTCATGATTTTAAAAAAAATTCGCTTTAAAATTTATTATCTTTAAACTGAATAAAACTGCATGGCTAATGTTGTTGCAATCGTCGGAAGGCCCAATGTAGGGAAATCAACCCTTTTCAACAGACTGGTTGAAAAGAAGCAGGCCATTATGGACGATGTCAGCGGCGTAACACGAGATCGTCATTATGGGGTAGCCGAATGGAATGGGCGCAACTTCACTGTGATTGATACGGGAGGTTATGTCACCAGTTCCGACGATATCTTTGAAAAAGCCATCCGTACACAGGTGGAACAAGCCATGAAAGAGGCTGATCATATTTTTTTAATGGTGGACACAAAGGCCGGAATTACCGATCTGGATAAAGAATTTGCTAAAATAGTTCGTTCAACGAGTAAACCGGTGTACCTGGTCGCCAATAAAACAGATAATAATACGCTTCGTATGGAAGCTGCCGAGTTCTATGCCATGGGTTTTGATAACCTGTATATGGTCTCCTCTACCAATGGTTCAGGTACCGGAGAACTGCTGGATGACCTGGTCAGTTCATTTACACCTGATGCCGGCAAGGAGGATGATATGAATATCCCGAGGGTTTCGATCATCGGAAGGCCTAATGTCGGTAAATCATCGCTTCTGAATGCCCTGATCGGGGAGGAAAGATCCATAGTTACAGATATTGCAGGTACTACCCGTGATTCCATCAATACCAGGTATAATCTATATGGTAAAGATTTTCTGCTTATCGATACTGCCGGTGTACGGAAGAAAAGCAAAGTAAAAGACAATATTGAGTTTTACAGTGTCATGCGCTCTTTAAAAGCGCTTCAGGACAGCGATATCTGCCTGATCATGCTGGACGCTACCCTCGGCTTCGAAAGCCAGGACATGAACCTTATCGCTCTTGCCAACCGGTATAAAAAAGGGATAATCCTTCTGGTTAACAAGTGGGACCTAATTGAAAAAGATACCTCCACGGCCCAGAAATTTAAAAAAGAAATAGAAAATAAATTGGGACCGCTCAGTTTCGTGCCGGTGTTATTTATATCGGCGATTAATAAACAGCGGGTTTTTAAGGTGGTTGAAACGGTGACTGAAGTATTTGAAAACCGGAAAAAAAAGATACCTACTTCAGCGCTGAACAAAGCGCTCCTCCCATTGATAGAAAAAACTCCCCCCCCGGCGATAAAAGGGAAATACATTAAGATAAAATACATAACCCAGTTACCCACGGCCACCCCCACCTTTGCTTTCTTTTGTAATTTCCCGCGTTATATAAAACCCCCTTATGAGCGTTTCCTGATCAACAACCTGCGGGATCATTTTAATTTTGCCGGCGTTCCAATTAAAGTTATTTTCAGAAACAAATAAGTCTCCAGGCAGTACAATGAGAGAAAAATTCGTACACATCATCTCAAAATATGTCCCGGAACCTGCTTTACCATATTGTGTTTCGTTATGGGAAAAATACCGGTTCAGCTTTAAAGTTACCCGTGATCGCCGATCAAAATTGGGCGATTACCGCTTTCACCGGTTAAAAAACCAACATATCATTACCATAAATGGGAGCATGAATAAATACAACTTTCTCATCACCTACCTCCATGAAATTGCCCACCTAGTCCACTACGAACAAAAAGGAAATAACAATCCGCCGCATGGAAGGATCTGGAAGCAGCTTTTTATGGAAATCATCCAACCGGTTATGAATAACGAGGTCTTTCCTGCAGATCTTCTCAGGCAAGTAAGAGACCACATGAAAAACCCAAAGGCATCAAGTTACAGTGACCAGAAACTCGCCAAAGCCATCAAAAAATATGATTCGTCAAGACCCACTGAAGATCTCCTCCTTGAAGATATCAGAACAGGTGAATTTTTTGAATTGCATGGAAAGACATTTGAAAAAATGGGAAAAAAAAGAACCAGGGCCCTTTGCCTGGAGATCAGGACAGGCAGAAGATACCTGATCTCCGAAATGGCTGTGGTTAAAAAGAACTGATCCTGCGCCTGATCAGAATATCCACCTTATCATACAACTGTATTGGCGTCAACGTGCGCCAGTTGTCGAATTGCAGGGTGCCTCCTGAGATGAGATATGAGTCTATATTATAAGCTGACCATTCCCGAAGGATAAAATCCCTGAAATTGATGGCCGCTATCCACCCCTCTTCCACATCCTCATACCACTCTTCATAATAACAATCATCAGATCCATGGAAATTAAATACATTATCTCCAATGAGAATGTATTTATTTATACCGTACATGGAGAAATGATCGATAATGTTCCGTTTGAAATGCATGATATCATTATTGATCGCATCATTCCACTCGCCAATAAATTCAATGCAACATAATCCCATATCGTAATTTACATAAAGGATCTTTACATACAGTGTTTCAGATCCCATGTAATCCCAGGAAGGATCAATATAATAATTATAGATAGCATTGCTGTACAGGTCAAAATTATATTCCTTACCATGAAATGGAGATAATTCATCCTCACTCGAATCATAATACTTCAACCAACGGTAATACGGTTCTATCTCATGCATACCATTCAAATCAATTTACCCACTACTTCAAATTTTTTGAACACCTGCGCATCATGTGGTGCATCGGTCAGCTCCGGCGTAAGGTCCTGGCCTGCCCAGTGCTCATAATGCATACCATCCCGCCATAATCTCGATGGCGTAAGATCATAAATGACCCCCTGATAGGCACACCAGACCTCTTCGCTGTCCTGGCCGTTCCTCAGGGCCAGTTGTCTCCGGGAATAGGTACTTAACGAATTTAAGCTGTTTTGATTCACGGGAAAAGATTGCTCTTAAAATGATCGTTACTTTCTGCAAAGGTAACAATTGATAGAGAAAAGCATTATCCTTTGACAACAGCCATTGGGATCAGTCTTGCCACCTTATTGGCGAGACCCGCTTCACTTACGGCCTCAACTACCCTGTCAACATCTTTGTAAGCGGCCGGTGCCTCTTCTGCAATACCCGAAAAAGAGCCTGCCTGGACATAGATGCCCTTTTTCCTCAACTCATCCTGTAAAGCCCTGCCTTGTATCTGCTTTTTTGCCGCCCGCCTTGAAAGTCGACGGCCGGCCCCATGGCAGGCTGTTCCAAAAGATTTCTCCATACAGGCCCGGGTGCCTGTCAGAACATAGGACGCTGTTCCCATACTTCCGGGGATCAGGACCGGCTGACCAACTTCCTTATATTCTTCCGGCAGCTCTTCAAAATCAGGGCCGAAAGCCCTTGTCGCTCCTTTCCTGTGGACTATCAATTTTCTTTCCTCCCCGTCAATTTCATGGGTTTCCAGTTTAGCGATATTATGAGCCACATCATATACTACACCCACCGTTGAAGCAGCACCGAATATCTTCTTCCAGGCCTGCCTGACCTCCCAGGTAATGACCTGACGGTTACACCATGCAAAATTAGCGCAGGCTGCCATAGAGGAAAAGTAATCCTGCCCGGCCCAGGAATTCAGCGGCACACAGGCAAGCTCGCGATCAGGTACATGGATGTCGTGATTAACCATCTCCGCCATCATCAACCGTATATAGTCGGTAGCATTCTGATGTCCCAGGCCCCTGGATCCGGTATGTATCAATATAACGACCTGGTCCGGATAAAGGTCAAGGGCCCTGGCAGAATGGCTGTCGAATATTTCGCTCACCCTGTCAACTTCAACGAAATGATTGCCCGAACCGATCGTGCCAAGCTGATCGCGACCGCGTTGCTTCGCCTTTTCTGATACTGACTTTATCTCCGCAGCGGCAAGACACCCGCCGGATTCAATAAATGCCAGATCTTCAGGCATACCCATGCCCTGATCGATCGCCCAGCCGGCACCGGTACGTAATACCTTCTCAATATCTTCGATCTTTAACTGCAATGTCCCGCACTTTCCCATTCCTGAAGGTACTTTGCCGTAAAGTTCCTTGGCTAGCTGCTCCAGTTTGTCCTTTACTTCTGAATACATGAGCCCGGTCCGGAGCAGTCGCACACCACAATTGATATCATAGCCGATACCTCCCGGGGATATCACACCATCAGGATACCGGGTAGCCGCTACTCCACCGATCGGAAAACCATAACCCTCATGAGCGTCAGGCATCAATAGGGCCGCCTTTTGGATACCGGGAAGGGTAGTAACATTAATCAACTGGTCAAGCGAACGGTCAGTTAAAAGGGAAGCAATGATCTGGCGGCTGGCAAAGATAATGGCAGGAACCCTCATGTCCTCACGGGTGCCCCTGGGGATTTCCCACTGCCAGTCGTTTATCCTGACAAGTTGATCAAAATTAAGCATATACTATATATCAAGAATAATGATGGTCTCATATAATCCGACCCCGGAACGCTTGATCTCCGCTTCATGATAGGTAATCGCCTTTACCTCCCTTTTGTAATGACTAACCGCATACCCTTCTACCTCTATTTCCACCTCGGTGTTGTTATCGTCATCGAGTTGTATCGCTTTCACATAATCATAGATGCATTTATCAAGGTAATTAAAGCTCAGGATCTCATTCATGGAATCCACAAAAAGGCTGGTAAGGTCAGCAGATCTTACTTTGCATTTTCTTGAATAGGAGTATTTTTTATTTTTCACCTCCGGCGACATCATCTTGGCAATCCCCATCAAACCGGCGGTAAATAATTCTTGTCTTGAATTCGCCTTTACCAATAGACGTACATCAGCGGTATGGGATAAAATTCTTACTGATTTCATATAATATATATAATGTATTTTATGTAACTATAGTAATTTATATAAAAGCCCTGTAAATTCTTACCTCCTGACAGTAATTTAATTGACAACAAACGGATTAACAGCTTTATTGAACATATTCTAAAGGATCACCTGCCTCATGTCATTAAATGTGCCCCATAGTCCGTATTCAATACATTACCATCATCCATATTAACACTTTAGATAATGAATATTTTTTAAGATCAATCTGATTATATGACCCAAATCATAGCAATTGGCAAACCTAATGTACTTACTTTACATTAAATAAAATATATGATTTTTATATCATCGTTTGGTTGACAGTCGTTACTAACCTCATAAAATTAAATACAAGTAATTATAGAAAGAAACTTTATAATTATGAAAAAAAAAGGCTCACAGGAAAATAATAACAAGTTGATCATAGATGCACGAAGTATACCTGATCCTCAGAAAAAATTCTTTTTTTTTCAGGCTTTCGATAGTTTATCCGATAACGAAGAATTGATCCTGGTCAATTCCCATGATTCAAGCCCTTTGAAGAAATTGTTTTCCATGGAAAGGCCAGGTATGTTCCGTTGGGAAAACATATTAGAGGGTCCCCCACTCTGGGAGATTTCAATTCGGAAAAAATCGCTGGAGAATTTTACCGTGAAAGACCTTATCCATGTTAATCCGGGTGCTATATATGTACTCTCAAGATATGGATTTGATTTTTATACGAATTCGGAAGAGACCATCAAAAATCTGTTTGCCCACAAAAGAGAATCCTACAAGGAAATCATAAATGAAAGCCTTGCTTACCAATCACCTCTATTTGAATCTATCAGACCCCAAACCTGGTCTTCGGGGTTTATCATCCAGTACATTACGGAGAACCATCACCAATATATCTATCAAAAAGTGCCGGATCTGCATCAGCTGATTTACCATTTGCATGATAATTTTAATACTGAATATCCTCAATTACAGCAATTATCAGAAAGTTTCACACAATTTACTGATGAACTCTATGAACATTTTGGAGACGAAGAAAAGGTTGTTTTCCCTTTGATTGAAAAACTGGCCGCAAAAAAAACGGTGTCTGAAGAAGATAAACAGATGATCCGGAATCATATTAACTGGATCATGGAAGACCATTTCCTCGCCGGCGATAACCTGAAATCAATCCGGCAGGCTTGCAATAACTATAGAGTTAAAAAAGAAGATATACCCGGCATAAGATTGCTCTATGAAGAACTATCCGGGCTCGAAAAGGATTTCCTGCTTCACATCCTGTTTGAAAACCATTTCCTGGTAAAAGCGCTGGAACGGGAAGTATTGAAGTAAATATGGATAATATTTCATAGATTTACCATTGGTAAATTTTTAGATTAAACCATTTGGAAGGTTTATGATCATTCCGGAGAATATACTGATCGAAAACAAAGCCCAATTAATAACCTATAAAAAGGATGATTATATTTTTTACGAAGAAGATTTCCCTGATTTTTATTATCAGATAAAAAGCGGTTCCGTGAAGATGTCCTCCTATAGCGCTGATGGTCAAGAGTTTATACAGGGTGTATTTAAAACAGGTCAATCTTTCGGTGAGCCAGCTGTTTTTGGACAATTCTCCTTCCCAAGCAATGCCATCGCATTGGAACCGACCGGGATCTATCGTTTACCTGTTACTATTTTTTTTGAGATCCTTAAAACTCATTTTGACATTCACCGGAAATTCAATATGATCATGGCTGAGCGGTTGCGCTATAAATCCATTCTCCTCAAGGAGATATCCTCCTACAGCACGGATCATATTATCATGACTTTATTGCAATACATCAGGGATTCAAATGCCGGGAAGGAATCAGGAGAATATATCATCCCTTATACCAGACAGCAAATTGCGGATATGACAGGATTGAGGGTAGAGACTGTGATCCGGACCATAAAGAAACTGCAGAAGGAAGGCAAGTTACGAATCAAGGAACATAAAATACTTTTACCTAATCCGCGTTGACGCTATTCTGATTTCAGCCATACTATTTCAACCCTTATGATTTGAATCATAAACCATAATGCTTCCGGAGGGTTATTTTCGTTGTCAAATAAAAAATCATAATAATCATGAAATGGAATCGTATAGCAAGCCTAATGATCATTATATGGATGGCATTTTCGTGTTCCGGAAAAAAGGAACCATCTAATTTAAGAGGATCAGGAAATACACCGGAAAAGCCGGTCTCCTTTGAAGAGGCGCAGAAAGACTGGAGAACCAATAAAGGTGTCGGACCAATCACCAATCTTAATCTTGGAGAAATAGATCAGGGCCTGGTCAACCGGGGAAAAGATGTTTTCGACAAGAATTGCACCGCCTGCCATCTTCCTTACAATGAAAAAATCGGACCGGCACTGGTAGGGATTACCGATAGAAGAACTCCTGAATGGATTATGAATATGATCCTCAACCCGGTTGAGATGGTCAAAACCGATCCCATATGCCTGGGATTGCTTGCACAATATAATTCTGTTATGGCCGATCAGAATTTATCCGAAGAAGAAGCCAGGGCATCACTCGAATACTTCAGAACGCTAAAGTTGGAAAATGCAACCGACCCAAAATAAAATATAAAACATATCAATCATGTATTCCAGAACATTATCAATCGTATTATCAATTTCCGCACTATTTTTTTACACCAGGTGTAATCAATCAGGAAATAATGGTTCAGGAGCCATGGGCTCCCGCCAGGCTGCCGAAAAAGTGTATGTGGCCCCAGGTGAAAAAGATAAGTATTATGCTTTCATGTCCGGAGGATATTCAGGACAGGTAAGTGTTTATGGACTTCCATCGGGCAGGCTATTCCGCGTCATCCCCGTTTTCAGCCAGGATCCGGAAAAGAGTTACGGCTATAATGAAGAAACAAAGCCCATGCTGATGACAACCTACGGATTCATTCCCTGGGACGATGCTCATCATCCAAAATTGTCACAGACGAAGGGCGTCCATGATGGGAAATTCCTCTTTATCAATGGCAATAATACCCCCCGGGTGGCCAGGATAGACCTGACGACCTTTGAAACGACCGAAATCATCCAGATCCCGAATTCTGCCGGATGCCATGCCTCTCCCTATCCGACTGAAAATACGGAATACCTCGTGGCCGGCACCCGCTTCAGCGTTCCTATTCCCCAGGAAGATGTACCCATCGAAAGCTATAAAGAAAATTTCAAGGGCACATTTACCTTCATTAGCGGAGGCCAGGAACATGGAAAAATGGACATTGCCTTCCAGATCCTGGTACCCGGTTATGATTATGACCTGGCCCATTCCGGTAAGGGGGTTTCACATGGCTGGTCATTCTTTACCAGCTATAATGTTGAAGAAGATCATACCCTGCTTGAAAAAAGAGCCTCACAATATGATAAGGATTATATTGCCGCCGTCAACTGGAAAAAGGCTGAAGAATACATCGAAGAAGGAAAATTCAGGGAGATGCCGGCCGAATATTACCATAACGTGTACAGTGATGAAACACATATGGCCACGGCTGAGCTGAAAAAAAACGTGAAAGTACTCATCCCGGAGGAATGCCCGGGCCTGGTATATTACCTGCCGACGCCTAAATCACCACATGGCGTTGACGTAAGCCCCACCGGTGAATATATTGTAGGATCCGGAAAATTATCGGCTGACCTGACAGTACATTCTTTCGAAAAAATGCTGAAAGCTATTGAAGATGAGGATTTTGAAACCTCGATCGATGGAATACCTGTGTTAAATTATGAGGCTATTCTCGCCGGTGTTGTTAAACAACCCGGACTCGGTCCGCTGCATACTGAATTTGATGGCAGAGGGAATGCGTATACTACTTTTTTTATTTCGTCGGAAGTAGTCAAATGGAGTCTCGAAACCTATGAAGTCCTCGACCGGCAGCCTTCCTATTATTCCGTGGGCCACCTGATGATACCCGGCGGCGGATCTGCGCAGCCCTGGGAAGATGGTGAATACCTTGTCGCTTTAAATAAGATCACAAAAGACAGGTATCTGCCGACCGGACCTGAACTCGCCCATTCCGCCCAGCTTTATGACATATCGGGCGATAAGATGGAATTATTGCTTGACTTCCCAACGATCGGTGAGCCGCATTATGCCCAGGCAATCCTGGCTTCCGTTATTGAAGAACAACAGGTAAAATCCTTTCCCCTTGAAGAAAATAAACATCCGCACGCGGCAGTCAGGGAATCGGAAACCAGAGTGGAAAGAAACGGCAATGAGGTTCATGTCTATATGACAACCATCCGAAGTCATTTTGCGCCGGATAATATTGAAGGGATCAAACTTGGTGACAAGGTATACTTCCATGTGACCAATTTGGAACAGGACTGGGATGTGCCTCACGGCTTTGCAGTGATGGGAGCCAGGAATGCCGAATTACTGATTATGCCCGGGCAGACCGAAACGATGGTCTGGGAACCACAA
>CAZYDB010000064.1:2155-17497 GCA_964645995.1 uncultured Roseivirgaceae bacterium | reverse complement strand
AAAATTAATTTTTGTAAAAAGGCTGTTGGGAAAATGGGGGGGACACCGTGCGGGAGTGGGACGGAGGACGGAGGAAAGAGGGTAGAGGATAGAAGAAAGAAGAAAGAAGGAAGAGGATGGAGGATGGAGGAAAGAGGATGGAGGATGGAGGATGGAGGAAAGAGGATGGAGGAAAGAGGATGGAGGATGGAGGAAAGAGGATGGAGGATGGAGGAAAGAGGATAGAGGATAGAGGAATGAGGAATGAAGAAAGAGGATGGATGGAGGATGGAGGATTGAAGATGGAGGATTGAAGATGGAGGATTGAGGATTGAGGATTGAGGATGGAGGATGGAGGATGGAAGATTGAGGATGGAGGATGGAGGATGGAAGATTTCCTCCAACTTCCTTTCACCTTTGAGCTTTCATTCCTGCCACCGCTCCAGGCTCTCTTATGATTCGCGATTGCGATTTACAATTTCGATTTAGAATAAGCAGTTTGATTAGGAGAAGGAGAGATGAGAGGATAAGATGAGGGGGGGCTTAGCTGGGTATGGTTTAGTAAAGGTCAACCGGAAGGGGTGAAGGAAGGTAAAGGAAAGGGAGCCTGCCATGTTTAAAAGGTGGGAGGCTCCCTTTTTCATCTGCATTTACCAGGTCCGGTTCTTCAGATATTCATCAAGTTCTTCCCGGGACATCGGTAGTTGATCGGGGTTTTGGTCGATCCAGTTCAGGAAATCCTGTTTGATCTCATCGGACCACCGGCCGTCGATCTGTCCCGGGGTATAGGTGCCCTCCCTTAATCGCTGATGGCCGAATGTATCACGTAGGCTGATAAATTCTGAGTTGATGATCACTTTTTCAAGTAAATGCGGAGGGATGAAAATCACGCCTTCTTTTTTGGCAAGGACAGCATCACCGGGAAAAACGGTTGCGTTTCCGATACGAATGGGCACATTTATGCCCATTAACATCGTTTCTCTTAAATAGGTTGGATCGAAGCCTCTGACAAATGCATTGAATCCCTCGATTTTTCCAAGTCCTTCCAAGTCACGGGAACCTCCGTCAAAAACTACTCCGGTACCGGATTTGGAATAAATAGAATTACCCAGGTTGTCACCGATCAGGGTGCCGTCGATCACCTTGCCAAAACAATCCGCTACATATAAATCACCCTCCTGTAACATATCAATAGGCCATGAATTGGAAGCGCCGATCCGGCCCTCAGCATGTCCTTTATCCAGTATCCGTTTATTTATTTCAGGCCTGAGGGGCATATATACTGCCGTTAATGCTCTTCCTACAAAGGGCTCATCATCATGAAGCATCACCCATCCTGATTCGAACTGGTTATGGTATCCCTCTCCCCGGAGTACACCCCAGGCTTCTTCAATGGATATATTTTTTAACCTGTTTAAGAGATCATCAGGTACCCTGGGACGTCCATCCTCTGTTCGGGGTCCATCCCATTCATCTGTGTAGAATTTCATCAGATCCTCTGCAGGCGTAATCTGTCCCATCACCGTAACCGTAAGGAAACTAAATAGCAGGCTGTAAATGATTTCAGTTCTCATAATGTTCATATTTTAAATTTTATATTATACTAATTTACTGTCAATTTTTTGATCTTTATCCATTCCCTGTCCATTTACCGGTTTACCACGCCAGTAGGTAGCCAGGGAGGATCCGGTAATATTCATCAAGGGTCCGAAAATAGCCGGAGCCAGGCCTACTGTGGCGATCTTACCCATTTGAAGGGCCAGGCCGGAAGCCAGTCCGCCATTCTGCATCCCAACTTCAAAAGCTACCGTCCGGCAATCTTTTTTCGACATGCCGAATAACTTGGCCAGGGAGTAGCCTAAAGAATAGCCGGCCATATTATGAATGAGAGTGGCCAGGATAAGCAGCAGCCCTACATCCAGCAGACTATCCCTTCCGGCAGCCGTGATGATCGTTATAATGACGGCGATACCGGCCATGGAAATAAAGGATAATACCTTATCCATCCATTTTTCAAAATCATGAAAAGTCTTTTTCATAATGGCGGCCACCAACATGGGAAGGAAGAAAAACCAGAACATATCCCACAAAAACGATGTGAAAGCGGCATGGAATGTGGCTTCAGTGGTTTTAAGGTATATGAAATTTTTGATGATGATGATCAGAACATACGATGTGAGCTGGATGATCCGGTTTTTTCTTGTTTCGATTCCCTTTGAGAACAGGTTAAAGATAAAACCCGCGATGACCGGAAGGATCATCATGTTGATGATGTCAAGCATCATGGACCAGAAATTGATCTCGATATAACGTCCGGCCAGGATTTTCATCAGAAAGGGCGTCAGCACCGGGGAGAGCAGGGTAGCGATAGCGGCAAGGGTTACAGCCAGCGCAAGGTTTGCCTTGGCTATATAAGACATAACATTGGAAGCCAGTCCACTTGGAGCGCAGCCTATTAACAGCACCCCGGCAGCTATTTCGGTAGGGAAGTTAAAGGCATAGGCAATAGTAAACCCCACCAAGGGCATTACCGTAAACTGGGAAGCAATACCGATAATGACCCCTTTAGGCATTTTGATAACACCGGTGAAATCGTGTACACTCATTTGCGATCCCATGCCGAACATAATGATCTGTAAGAGGGGGACAATCAGTTTCTTCAGCTCAAAATCGCCGATATTCGTGAAGTATTGCGGATAATACATGGAAGCGGTCACTGCTGCAAATATCCAGACCGTATAGGAAAAGCTTTTTAATCGTGAAAAGCCCTGGAATCCTATAGCCAGTGAAACAAAAAAAACGGTGAGAAAAGGCCCTGTCAGCTCTTCTTTATCACTGAAATATAAAAATAAAAAGATAGCCAGGCATATAAATGCCATGATCATCAGTACTTTGTATAGTATTTTATTAGTTTTCATAAGATTTAAAATACATGCTCAATAATTGAAATTTCAGAAATACCTTTTAATTGTGGTTATATTTTAAAAAATTAGGGTTTTTATATCATTTCCCGAAAAAACTAAAATTAATTAAACTTTTCCAATCATGATGAATAAAAAGTTAAAATCATTACTTAGTGATCCTTCTAATGTAAAATCAGCGCAACCTGAAAGCCGAAGAGAATTCATTCAAAAGGCAGGCATGGGGGGGCTTGCCCTCGGCATGATGTTTAATGGAGATATTGCCCGTGAAGTTGAATATTCCACCCAGAAAATGAAAAGACAATCAGCCCCTTCTGATCTGAAGATCACTGATCTCAGAATTGCCTATACTTCAAAAGCGCCAATCATCAGGATCGATACAAACCAGGGAATTTACGGTCTCGGGGAGGTGCGGGATCATGGTAGTCCAAAATACGCTTTGTTTCTTAAGAGCCGCCTATTGGGTAAAAATCCCTGTAATGTGGAGCAACTTTTTAAGCTTACCAAACAATTCGGCGGTCATGGCCGGTTGGGCGGGGGTGTTTCCGGTGTCGAAATGGCGCTCTGGGATCTTGCCGGTAAGGCTTATGACATTCCGGTATACCAGATGCTTGGCGGAAAATACAGGGACAGGATCAGATTGTATGCCGATACCCCTTCATCAAGCGATCCTGCAGTTTATGCCAACCGGATGAGAGGCCGGATTCAAAAAGGATATACCTTTCTCAAAATGGATTTCGGCATTCAGTTGATCAAGGATATTCCCGGTGCGCTGGTAGGGGCTGATGTATGGGACTTCTCCAAACAATGGAGTGAGGAACTGGGCAGTCTGGGCACAACCCGGCATCCCTTTACACGCATTCAGATCACTGATCTGGGCCTGGAAAAGCTGGTAGAATATGTCGACCAGGTCCGCAGCATTGTGGGATATGAGATCCCGATGTCGGCTGATCATTTTGGTCATTTTGATACGAATGCAGCGATCAGGCTGGGTAATGCGGTAGAAAAATACAGGCTTGCCTGGCTAGAAGACCTTATTCCTTGGGATTATACTGATAAATGGAAAGAAATAACCCAAGCGATCAACACACCTACACTTACCGGAGAAGATACTTACCTGCTGGACGGCTTTAAGGATCTTATCGATCAGAAAGCCGTAGATATGGTTCACCCGGATCTGGCCAGCGCCGGCGGTATCCTGGAGACAAAAAAGATAGGTGATTATGCCGAACAGCATGGAATCGCTATGGCCATGCACTTTGCCGGAACACCTATATCTTTGATGGCCAATGTGCATTGCGCTGCTGCTACCGAGAACTTCGTGGCCCTGGAACATCATGATGTCGATACGCCCTGGTGGGAAGACCTGGTGACCGGCGATAAGCCCCTCGTTCAGAATGGATATGTGACAGTGCCGGAGAAGCCGGGGTTAGGTGTTGATCTGAATGAAGAAGTGATCAAGGAACATCTCAGGGAAGGAGAAAAATATTTTGCCCCTACTCCGGAATGGAATGAAGACCAGTCGTGGGACAGAACGTGGAGTTAGGGAATGAGTGATTGGTGCCTGTCACGCATTTGGCCTGACTTGAGTGAATAAGAGGATTACAGGGTTTCGGCATCATTGATCCTGAAGACCACACAGGACCCAGATGAATACAGGTTGACGATTTATTAAATAACGGCATTAATGCCGGCATTAATGCCGGCATTATTTTAATTGAGCCAGTTTGTTTTTGCCACGCACGGCATCACTGATTTTTGTTGGTTGAGTGTGTTGCCCAATTGATTTCATTAGCCGCATTCATTGATTTTTTTTTACTATTACCAAAATAGGAGGTCATATTATCTACCTTTTAACCCGGTTTTCGTTGGTAATATTATAAACAAAATACATTTGGAATATGCGGTCTTTTGTGCTTGGTGACCTTCATGGGGCCTGGAAGGCAATGAAACAATGTCTGGAGAAAGCCTCTTTCGATTATTCCGAAGACCGGTTAATATTTCTTGGTGATGTAGCCGATGGCTGGCCCGATGTACCTGCCTGTATTGAAGAGTTCAGGAAGATCCGTCATCTTGTGTTTTTAATGGGTAATCATGACCAGTGGTTCCTGGATTGGCTGGCGACCGGAACCAAAACGATACACTGGTTAAGGCAGGGGGGCAATGCCACCGTGCGATCTTATGAGGATCATGCTTACCTCAAAGAAGAGCATCTTATGTTCCTGGAGAATTCGCTTCCCTATTACCTGGATACGGAGAACAGGTTATTTGTTCATGCCGGTTTTACCTTCGACAAGCCTGTTGAGAGTACGGAAGATCCGGATCATGATTATTTCTGGAATCGGGAAATCTACAAAAAATCCTTTAATCAACCGGTTATGCCCGATTTATATCCGGAGATCTACATAGGCCATACACCAACGAACTCAATATCCAATACTCCCTTAAAAAATCATAACATCTGGTTGATGGATCAGGGTGCAGGCTGGAACGGATATCTTTCCATGATGAATATTGATACGAAGGAAGTGTTCCAGTCTGATAATGTATTAGCCTTATATCCTGATGATCCCGGTCGTCTGGATTTTTCTACTGAATTATTCTGATCAATCAGATAATCGAATGGCCCCTACCCGGCGGCGGTCTCCTGCCGGTATCAATTGATTTTTTTCATTTTGAAATACGGCATGAACACCGCCGAAATACATATTGCGTGCCGTCCAGAAGATCTTTTGAGCCTCCTCAGGTAATGGTATTTTTTCCACAAAGTCATATTCATAACCCGGTTCAAGGTCAAGATGATTCCTCTCCCAATGAATCCTTGGGGCATTTACCGAATCATCCGCCCCCATCTTGTAATCGATATGATTGACGATGGCCTGTACTATTGCCGAGCGTATCCTGTTGGACCCCCCTGAGCCGAGAATGATCCCCGGCTTACCGGCTTTCATAACCAACGTGGGTGACATCATGGAACTTATTCTTTTATCAAGGGGCCACTCATGAAATCCCCATGGGTTCAGGTCTTCCTCTCCCAGCATATTATTCAACATGATCTGTGTTCCGGGGATATAATAACCACACCCTTCACCCACGGAGGTCGTTATTCCAACAAAATTATTGTCTTCATCGGCAATACTGACGTGGGTGGTATTGCCTGGTTTTCCGGTAATTGTCTGTACCTGTTCCAGAAACTGTACATACAGAAGATCACTTAATAATTTTTCCCGAATTTCCTGATCATAGATATTGGGTTCAAGCACCTCTTTTCGAATCCTTGCTGTATATTCAATGGCTTCTTTCAGCAGTGAAAGATGTTTCGTTGATCCCCACGGATATTGATATAACGGAAACTGGTTAAGCAGGGATAAGGTAAACGCAATAAGAGGGCCTCCTGCATTGGGAAAAGTAGTAGTATAGATATCATGATCGCGATAGCTTATTTTGAGTGGTTTCCGGTCCTCTGCCTTGTAATTTAAAAAATCATCCATGGTCAGATGGCCTCCAATATCCTGACTGTCCTGTACGATCTTCCCGGCTATTTCGCCTTCATAGAATTCACGGGGTCCTTCATTAGCAATAAATTCAAGAAAATCGGCGAAATAGGGCATGCTTATTTTCCCTCCCAGGGGTTTGACATTATCCCTGTCAAAATATATCTCCCTGCCGGTCAGCGAAAGTCCCAGGATTGGCGCGAGTATGTCCGCCTGGTATTTGGTTTGGGGATGAAGATGATATCCTTTGCGGGCCGCTTCAATAGCCGGAGCGGCTATTTCAGCGAAAGGAAGTGATGCATGCCGCTGATAAATGGTCCATAAACCCGCCAGGTTTCCCGGGGTAGCTGCCGTACCGAGGCCGGCATGAAACTCCTGTGTCTTATCACCGAAATCAACAATCACCGGGAAAAATTCAATACCTTGTTCATTTCTTTTTCTTATGGGCGTTTGGGTAAAGAAATCCAGGAGGGAAATACTGCCTGATGCACTTCTTGAAACCATAAAGCCGCCGCCACCCATGGAGGTAATGGTGGAACTGGCCACAAAACTCATTAACGTCGCCGCCAGGGCGCCATCAAATGCATTGCCGCCAGCCTTCAGTATTTCGTATCCTGCCTGGGCTGTCAGCTCGTCGCCTGCTGCTATAACACCTTTTTTTGAAGTATACATGGTAATCTGTCGGGCATGAATTTACTACGATTTTTAAAAGTTTGAAACCAGGTTATTCCCTATTTTTTTTTAAATGAGTGCTTTTTTGTAAATTACAGGGAGATTTTTTACCAGGAATTAAAATAAACGCCACTCAGAAGCATAAAACAATTATTAGATAAAAAAATACTATCATGAAGACTGTTTTTCGGATCAGCGGTTTTGTATTGCCATTAATGATTTTCTTAGTCCTTTTTTTAAACAGCAAAGAAAAGCGAACGCATTTTACTCCGAACATACTGCTGGCGGTCAGTGATGATCAGTCATGGCCTCATGCAGGCGCTTATGGGTATCCGGCCATAAAAACACCGGCTTTTGACAGGGTTGCTTCTGAGGGGATACTGTTTAACAACGCTTTCTCAGCCGCTCCGGGATGCAGTCCCTCACGGGCATCATTGCTGACAGGCAAATATGTTTGGGAACTTGAAGATGCGGGATCGCATGCCAGTAAGTTTCCTCTTAAGTTTATCACCTATACCGATCTCCTGGAAGAGAACGGCTACATGGTTGGCTATACCGGAAAAGGCTGGAGTCCCGGCCGGTGGGATTTGAGCATGAGAACCAGAAACCCTGCCGGGGATGCTTACAATGAGATACAGGATCCTCAGGTAGCTGCATATATCAACAAGAGTGATTATGCTGCCAATTTTGAAAAATTCCTACAAGCGCGGGATAAAAATCAACCCTTTTGCTTCTGGTATGGCGCTTCGGAACCCCATCGAAGGTACCAAACAGGGATTGGGATTGAAAGCGGCATAGCGGCCGATAAGATCAAGGTGCCTGATTTCCTGCCCGATGCCGCCGAAGTACGGTCGGATATGGCCGATTATATTTATGAAATTCAACACTTTGATAAACATCTGGGTAGTATGCTGGAGATCCTGGAAAAAGCCGGGGAACTGGACCGGACGCTCATCATCGTAACCAGCGATAATGGAATGCCATTCCCCAGGGCTAAGGCCAACCTTTATGAATTCGGGTTTCATATGCCTCTGGCTATCCGCTGGGGTGAACAGATAACCGGGAAAAGGGTTGTGGATGACCTGATCAGCCTGACCGATATCGCACCCACGATCCTGGATATAACGGGCATTAAACATCCTGCGCCTGAAAAGAGTGGACTGGAAATGTCCGGGAAAAGTTTTTATGATATTTTATTATCTCCGGAAAGCGGTTTGCTTGAACCCCGGCGCGACCAGGTTTATAGTGCCAGGGAGAGACATTCATGTTCGCGTTACGGGAACCTCTCTTATCCCATTAGGGCTTTGCGTACGCATCAGTATTTATATATTAAGAACTTCAAACCTGAACGATGGCCCGCAGGAGCACCGGTAAAGTATGATCAGGACCGCAACCTTGTTACCGGCTATCACGATATCGATGACTTTCCGGAACTTTATACCTATACCCATCGCTCGGATCCTGAAGTAAAAAAGTTTTTTGATCTGGCAGTGGCCAAAAGGCCTGCCGAGGAATTATATGACATAATACAAGATCCGGCCTGTATGAATAACCTGGCTGTACTCGATAATTACCAGGAACAATTAATTTTTCTCCGGCAGGAGCTCCATCAGAAGCTTATGGACACCGGGGAGCCCAGGCTTCACGGTTATGGAGATGTTTGGGAAACCTATGAGCGGTATAATGTGATGAGGACCTTTCCCGAACCTGACTGGCAATAGATCTCTTTCCCGATAATTCTGTTTCAGTTGTAAGGAAATTGAACTGGTCAAAAGTTTGTTGAACAATACCGGCCTTAGAATTACTTTCTGTAGTAGCCGGCAGGTATGTATACATCAGGAATTTATGCATTCAGTGAAAAAATACCCCCTTTCATCCGGGTTTTTTTTCTGAAGATTCTGTTTTCTATAAATAATCCTTTAAATTATAGTAAAACAGCAGACACCGGGTCAATGCGGGAAGCTAAATTTTATAAAAAACTGGAGGATAATATAATCAGATGTGAGTTATGCCCACATTATTGCCTTATTGATCCGGATGAAAGGGGGAAGTGTGGCGTCAGAAAAAACAAAGAAGGACAATTGCGGTCTGAAAATTACGGCCTGGTATCGGCCATGCATTTCGATCCGGTAGAAAAGAAACCTCTTTATCATTTCTATCCGGGAAAAAGTATCCTTTCCTTTGGTAGTGTCGGGTGTAATCTCAGTTGTCAGTTCTGTCAGAATTGCGATATATCTCAGGCAACGGTTGATGACTACCCCTGGCTTAACCATTATACTATTGATCAGGTAATGACCATAGCAGCCAGTGACGATGACAGCATCGGTATAGCCTTCACTTACAATGAACCCACTATTTATTATGAATTCATGAAAGACATTGCTGAAAGGGCTCATAAGACGGGATTTAAAAATGTGATGATATCCAACGGCTTTATTACGCAGGAACCACTGGAAGAGATCATGCCCTTGATCGACGCTTTTAACATTGACCTGAAATCTTTCAATAATGATTTTTATAAGCGTCTGACTGATGCAAGGATCAAGCCTGTCAAGGAAACGCTGAAACGCATTGCCGCGGAAAAAAAACATCTTGAGATCACTAATCTGATCATTCCAACAATGAATGATGCCATCGAAGAATTCCGGGGCATGCTGCACTGGATCAGGGACGAACTTGGAGAAAATACTGTTTTGCACTTATCCCGGTATTTCCCAGCCTTTCAGATGACCCTTCCAGCCACACCCAGGGAGACGCTGGCTGAACTTTTTAACATAGCAAAGACCATTCTTCCATTTACCTATTTGGGTAATATCAATACGATCGATGGCTCCAATACGTATTGTCCTGATTGTTCAGCACTGGCGATCATGCGATCCGGTTATCATACTACGACCGAAGGGCTGGATGAGCAGGGAAAATGTTTGAACTGTCAAAAACATATTTTAACGCATTTATCATGACTATTATAAGAAATCCGGCTGTTGCAGGAACATTTTACCCGGCGGATCCGCAGGAATTGGAAAAAATGATACACCTGATCTTAAAAGAGGAATCAGGAAGCATTGATTTATCCTATGCCAATAAAAACCTGATCGGTGGTATCGTACCTCACGCCGGTTACAGTTATTCTGGTTATGAAGCGATACATTTTTTTGAAATATTAAGACATTCGGGACTTCAGTATGATACGATTATCATCATGAATCCCAACCATCAGGGATTTGGACCGGCGGTGGCTGCCGATGCCTCGGAGTACTGGGAGACATCCCTGGGCAGGGTGCCCCTTGACCGGGAAATGATTGAAGTACTCCCTTTCTCTCAGTCTTCCGAAGTCCATTGTGATGAACATGCCGCTGAAGTTATGTTGCCTTTTTTGCAGATGTTCTTACCCTATGATTTCAGGATCGTGCCTATTAGTTTTTTAAACCAGGACCCGGAAACGGCTGCGAGGGTTGCCGGAAGTCTGAAAAATGCCGGAGAGACCTTACACCGGAAGATGCTCCTCATCGCTTCCTCAGATTTTTCTCATTATGTTCATCCAATTACGGGCGAAAAAAATGACCGTAAGATCATTGAAAAGATCCTTACCCTGGATCCACCAGCCGTTTATCAAAGTGTGAAGGACCTTAACGCCTCGGTATGTGGGTATGGCCCGATCATGGTTTTGATGGATTATGCAGAAATGACTGCCCAAAAGCCGGGAGCCAGTCTTCTTAAATTTGGTAATTCTGCTAAAAACGCACCCTCGGATTCGGTAGTGGATTATGCTTCTATCCTTTTTTATGAAGACAGGCGGTGATCAAATACCCTATTGAGATAGCGATCGCCGGACATAATCTATATCGTAAAAACCCGGGTTATCGGTATTATTTTACTCAAAATTATTCATATTTGAAGTTATGACATTAAACAGCTTAAGTGACATCAATATGAGAACCCGCATCCAGTTGCTACTGGCTATATTATTCCTTTTTGTTTTTGCGATAAGTACAGCACAGCCGCCGGAACGTAAAAATGCCGCTGAAATACTTAAGGGTATTCATAAGCTCAAAGTATTGGGAAACCTGTTATATGTAGCCGCACATCCGGATGACGAGAACACGCAATTAATTTCATATTTTGCTCAACATGATCTTGTAAATACTGCCTATTTCAGTTGTACCAGAGGTGATGGTGGGCAGAACCTCATTGGGCCCGAGATCAGTGAAAAGCTGGGCATTATCAGAACCCAGGAGCTGTTGGCTGCCCGGCGGCTCGATGGGGGGCAGCAGTTCTTCAGCCGGGCCATTGATTTCGGCTATTCCAAGCATCCGGATGAGACTTTTAAGGTATGGGAGAAAGAAAAAGTTCTGTCCGACCTGGTATGGGTAATCCGCACCTTCAAACCGGAGGTGATCATCACCCGGTTCAATGATGAGCCTGGCAGGACTCATGGTCATCATACCGCCTCTGCTATGCTTGCCAGGGAAGCTTTTTATCTGGCAGGGAACCCGGAATCTTTTCCGGATCAACTTCAGTATGTTGATGTATGGCAGCCCGAACGGTTGTTCTGGAACACCTCCTGGTGGTTTTATGGTTCCAGGGATTTTGACGATGAAGGCATGATCAAGATCAATGCCGGAGAATATGATCCCTTGCTGGGCCTGTCCTATACCGAATTGTCGGCACGAAGCCGCAGCATGCACAAGAGCCAGGGCTTTGGAGCCACCGGTTCACGGGGAGAGAATTTAGAATATCTCGTTCAATGGGAAGGCAAACCAGTTAAAGAAAGCCTATTTGAAGGACTGGATCTTTCCTGGAAACGTATTGTGGGAGGAAGTGAGATAGAATTTCAAATTGAAAAGATCATTGATCGATACGATCCTGCCAAGCCGGGGGAAATAGTCGATGCGCTGGTGGATTTGAGAAAAAGCGTGCTGAAACTGGAAGAGGGCATCTGGAAAAACAGAAAGCTGTCAGAAATTGATGATCTGATCTACCATGCGGCAGGGTTATTCCTGGAAGTAAGGGCGCATGACTTTTCCATTGTTCCCGGAGCCGAAATCGATCTCGAGGTAGAAGCGATTAACCGTTCCGGTAATGAGATTTACCTTGAGGGACTCATTTTGGAAGATAAGGATACTTCCTTTCAACATCATTTGGCTAACAATCAAAAACTCATATTCAATACCCGGCACAGGATCAGGGAGGACCGTGATATATCACAACCCTACTGGCTTCAGGATGTTCCCGGGAAAGGGATGTTTGTTGTCAATGACCAGACTTTGATCGGTAAGGCCGAAAATGATGCTGCCCTTTCCTGCCGGATAAAATTATCAGTAAACGGAGAAACAATAACCTTTAGGAAGCCTGTCGTTTATAAAACAAATGATCCGGTAAACGGAGAAGTGTACCGGCCGTTTATCCTGATCGATCCGGTTCATATTATCCTTGAAAATGATGTATATATCTTTCCTGACGATAGCTCCAGGAACATCAGTGTAATCGTAAAGGCAGGCCGCGACCAGGTTCGCGGTACGTTACGCCTGGCTGTCGATGACGGATGGCAGATAAAGCCGGTATCGGCACCTGTTGACCTGAAGAACAAAAATGAGGAGCAGGTGTTCTCTTTTCAGGTGATCCCTCCGGAAGGTCAATCCGTGAATACGCTTCAGGCTTCCGTTACCTTGTCCAATGGCAGAAACTATCGGAGAGGGTACCAGATCATTGATTATGATCATATTCCTGTCCAGACGATCTTTCCGCCGGCGGAAACCAAAATGGTGAAACTTGACATCAGTAAAAAAGGTAATTTGATCGGGTATATCCAAGGTGCCGGTGATGACATACCTAAAAGTCTCGAACAGATCGGATATAAGGTCCAATACCTGACCGATGATGATTTTACAAATAACCGTCTGCAACAATTTGATGCTATTATTGCGGGGATACGAGCTTATAATACCGTGGATGAACTGAGTTATCATCAATCGAAACTTATGGATTATGTCCGTCAGGGAGGAACCATGATCGTTCAATACAATACCAGTCACCGATTGGTCATAGAGGACCTGGCGCCCTATCCTTTACAATTATCCAGAGACAGGGTTACGGTTGAAGAATCGCCGGTCACGGTACTGGCCGGGGATCATCCGGTTATGACCGAACCCAACCAGATCACACAGGCGGATTTTTCCGGATGGGTGCAGGAGCGCGGATTGTATTTTCCTGATCAGTGGGATGATCGATTTGTGCCTGTGTTATCCTGTCATGATCCCGGTGAAACACCCAAGAGAGGAGGCTTGCTGGTAGCAGAATATGGGGAAGGCCATTATATCTATACCGGTTATTCATGGTTCCGCGAACTTCCTGCCGGTGTACCGGGCGCCTTCCGGATCTTTGCCAACTTGATATCACTGGGCAACTGACACCCTGTTCCCGGCTTCTCCTTTACCCATTTCCACATCTAACCGAAGGCAGGATTAATAGAATGAAGTCGGAGGCCAGAAGTCTGAAATCGGAGAACGGATCTCTCCAAAAGTTTACATAGTCTTGTGGGTAGGGTGACTTTTGGAGAGATAACATCCGTAAAGGAATAAACCAAACTATAATGGAAGGAATAAAAGCTGAAAGATCATAGTCGCAGGGCAAGATTGAATAATCAGGGATAATAAAGGCATGAGTGACCGTTTGTTCTGCAAAGTACCAGCAGAGCTTCCGTAAATCCCCGGGAGGAAAAAATGCATTGCCATTAAAATTTGTGCTCATCACTAAAGTATTTACCAAAGAAGTTGTATGAGATTTATTCAGTCATTAATTTCATTAATAAAGCAATATTTTATTTAGCCTTATGAGGGTAGCATTTATTATATTTTTAGGGTTACATAGCATCATTCACCTTATTGGCTTTATAAAAGCTTATGGGCTAGCTGATGTGAGTGCGTTGATGGTAACTGTCTCCAGGTCAATGGGTTTGGCATGGCTGATGACGTCATTACTTTTTCTGGTATCGGGCATATTGTATACCGCCAAATACAATTTCTGGTGGTTGGCCGGATTTGTTGCTGTCGTTATCTCACAAGTAATAATTATTATTTTCTGGAAAGCCGCCTGGGCAGGCACCTTTGCCAATATAATTATCTTAATGGTTGCTGTTGCCGCCTATGCCGGCTGGGATTTTGAGAAGAGTTATATTGAGGATGTGAAAGAGGGCATTTCAAGGAGCCGTGCATTAAAAACGGAATTGATCACTGAAAATGACCTTTCCCATCTCCCGGAGCCAGTTCAGCGCTATCTTATATATTTTGGGGTATTGAATTCGCCGAAAGTGCATAATATGAAGATCGTTTTTGAGGGACAGATGCGCGATAAAAGGCAGGATTGGTTTAATTTTTCCTCAGAGCAGCACAATTTTTTCGATAATCCAACCCGTTTATTCTTTATGAAAGCCAAAGTAGGAGGGCTTCCTGCCTACGGATATCATGCCTATCAAGACACTACGGCTACGATGCTGGTAAAATTGTTTTCTACTATACCTTTGGTGCAGGTAAGCGGGGAGGAGATGTTCCAGGCGGAGACGGTCACCGTCTTCAACGACATGTGCCTGATGGCTCCGGCATCTCTTATTAACAAGAACATTCAATGGGAAGAGCTTGATGAACTGTCTGTTCGTGCAACATTTACAAACCAGGGCCAAACGATTTCCGCCATTCTGTATTTTAATAATGAAGGTCAGCTTATCAATTTTTCATCAGATGATCGTTATGCAATAGCTGATATGAAAAAATACCGGTTCTCCACCCCATTGGGTGACTATAGAACCATAAACGGATACAGGCTTGCTCATTTTGGGGAAGCGGTATGGCATTATCCCGATGGTGAATTCACCTATGGAAAATTCTATCTTAAGGATATTGAATATAATGTCGAAGAAATTGAAGATTAGAACATCTCAGTCACATAATTATGGTTAATATTTTTTAAAATTTAATTATCAGAAACGATGCAGATCCGTTTATCAGTCTTGCTAATACTCAGTATATCAATTATACTATTTAAGAGTTGTGATTCCGACAGGAAAAGTCAACCAAACATCATTATCATCATGGTTGATGATATGGGCTATTCCGATCCTGGCTGTTATGGGGGAGAGATCAACACACCCCATCTCGATCAGCTTGCCGCCAATGGTATCCGGTTTACCCGGTTTTATAATACGGGACGTTGCTGGCCCACACGGTCGAGCCTCCTGACCGGGTATTATGCCCAGGCTGTCGGGGTGGATCCTCCCGGTA
>CAZYDB010000064.1:0-2145 GCA_964645995.1 uncultured Roseivirgaceae bacterium | reverse complement strand
AACCCTTCCCCAGAATGGTCGCTCACGATCCCGCAGTATCTTAAAACCCTGGGCTATACGACATTTCATTCGGGAAAATGGCATATTATGAACAAGCCTGATCCGCTTTCGGATGGCGGTTTTGATCATTCTTACTATTGCCAGGGATACGATAATCATTTTTCCTGGCGTCATTCCCTCGATGGCCGGGATCTTCCCCTTTTCGATCCTGATTCCGGATATTATTCGACCACAGCCTTTACAGATTATGCTATTGATTTCCTGAAGGATCACCGCGAAGGGAAAAATGATGCTGCCCCCTTTTTCCTTTACCTGGCCTATATTAGCCCTCATTTTCCGGTTCAGGCCCCCCAGGAGGACATTGATAAGTACAGGGATATATATACGGAAGGATGGGACCGTATCCGGGAAGCAAGATATGAGCGCATGAAGAAAGAAGGATTGATCAATACCACCTTATCCAACCGTGAACCGGATGTAAAGGTCACCTATGAACACCTGATGCCGGACCCGGTTTTACTGGATTCCCTGGATGAGGGAGAAGTACTTTATCCGGTTGCCTGGAATGCTTTGACGGATATAGAAAAGGATTTTCAGGCAAGTAAGATGGCGGTTCACGCTGCCATGGTCGACCGCGTGGACCAGGAAGTCGGCAGGCTGGTTGAATATCTGAGAACTGCCGGCGCTCTTGACAATACGGTGATCTTTTTTCTTTCCGATAACGGGGCCAGCGCAGAGATCATGATCCGCGGAGGTGGACATGACCCTGATGCCGTCCCGGGTTCCTGGCGCTCCTACCTCTGTTTGGGCCCGGGGTATGGCAGTGCTTCCAACAGCCCTTTCAGAAGGTACAAACACTGGACGCATGAAGGTGGTGTGGCCACCCCTTTGATTGTGCACTGGCCTGCCGGATTATTGGACAAGGGGGTATTGCGAACCAATACCGGTCACGTAGTCGACCTGCTTCCCACTGTGGTTGAGTTGGCAGGAGGGGAGTTCATGCCCGCAAATGATACAATAGATATCCCCGAATGGCATGGCAAAAGCCTTGTACCGGTTTTTACTCGTGATCAATCGGTCGATCGCGATCATATATATTTCTCACATGATGGTAACCGGGCGCTTAGGAAAGGTGACTGGAAGATTGTTTCTGCCAAAACAGATCAGGAATGGTTTTTATATGATATGGCTACCGATCGTGCTGAGGAGGAGGATTTATCACGTCAATATCCGGAGATTAAACAGCAGATGATCCGGCAATGGAATGCCTTAAATGATCTTTACAGGGACATGGGAGGATATGATCAGGAGGCAATTACTCAATGAGATCTTGAATTTTTTTTATGGATCTTTTGTTAATTAAAGGGGAATCGTGTAGTGGATTAAGTTTTCTTCATATAATCAGCGATCCATTCACCGACTTCAGAGGTAGTTTTACCCTTTTTATCTTCTGCTATATCTTCGGTTACCACCCCTTGTTCAAGGGAGGCATCAATAGCCGACCGGATTAGCGCTGCCTCATCATGCAATTCGAAAGCCAACTCCAGCATCATGGCAACAGATAGAATGGTGCCATTCGGATTAGCAATGTTCTTTCCTGCAGCCTGGGGATAGGAACCATGGATTGGCTCGAATACCGAGGTGTGTATCCCAATAGAGGCGGAGGGTGACATCCCTAATGAGCCCGTAATTACGCTGGCTTCATCAGTCAGGATATCGCCAAAAAGGTTTTCAGTGACAATCACGTCAAATCCCGTTGGCCATTGAATGATACGCATAGCGGCAGCATCCACGTACAGGAATTCCAGTTCCACATCAGGATAGTCCTTTGCCATGGCCTGTATCGTTGATCTCCATAACCTGGAAGTAGCCAGTATATTGGCTTTATCCACAGCAGTCAGCTTTTTTCTTCGATTTTGTGCATACTCAAAACCCAGCCGGGCAATACGCTGAATTTCTTCTACCGTATAAATGCAGGTATCGAAAGCCTTTTGCCCGTCCTCCGCTCTGCCTCTGGGGTCACCAAAATAAATGCCGCCGGTAAGTTCTCTTACCGTTATGAAGTCGGCTCCTTCCACCACTTTGTTTTTTAGGGGTGACCGGTCAATAAGGGACTTAAAGGTTGCCGTAGGTCTTATATTGGCA
>CAZYDB010000063.1:5248-17590 GCA_964645995.1 uncultured Roseivirgaceae bacterium | reverse complement strand
TTTGATCCCTGCACCTATCTCACGAACGGGGAGGATAAAACCTGGCGTTATGTGAACACCCTTGATGAACAGGGGAATGTGATCACTCCTGCTGAATGTGACCTGGACTGGACCTATACTTTTTTGGTTGAGCATGTTGTAGAATTCGGTTGTCCGCAAAACCTTAATTATTCAATCATGCGGTGGGATTTTGATGATCCCGAGTTTCCGACCGAGATGGTCTTTACCGATGCTTTTGGTTATCAGTATGGTTTTAAAGTAGCGACACTTACTGCCGATACGCTTCGGATTCTCGAACAGGCAGGTCTGAGCACCTATGTTCCTCAGTGATATGAAATTCAATAAATACAACAATTTTTTAAATATTAAATTTTTTTCCTATGAACAAAAATTCACAATACAACCGGAGAGATTTTATCAAAAAAACCGGTATTGTAACAGGCAGTCTGGCGGTAGCGGCAAATGTTAGCTACGGATCGGCGAAAAAAAAGAAAGCAGGTAACTCCATTCCGAAATGGAAAGGATTCAACCTGCTGGATTTCTTCAGTCCCAACCCCTCTTCTTCCAGGCCTCAGACCCAGGAAGAGTATTTTAAATGGATGGCAGACTGGGGATTTGACTTTGTAAGGATTCCCATGGCCTATCCCTCCTACCTGGATATTCCCCGGAACAGGAATATAACCCCGGAGGAAGTGTACAAGGTTGATGAAAACGCCCTTCAGAAGGTTGACGAACTGGTCGACAAGGCACACAAGTACGGACTGCACGTCAGCCTCAACCTGCACCGGGCCCCGGGATTTTGTGTCAACGCAGGTTTCCATGAACCTTATAATCTCTGGGAGGACGAGGAAGCGCAGGAAGCCTTTTACTGGCACTGGAACATGTGGGCTGCCAGGTATAAAAATATTTCAAGGGATAAGATCAGTTTCGACCTCGTCAACGAGCCCTGTACCAGGGAGGACATGAATGATCAGCATTCCAGACGAGGGCCTATCCCGGGTGGTTTGTACCGGACTGTAGCCAAAAATGCCCTGGATTCGATCCGGAAAGAGAACCCTGATCATCTGGTGATCGCGGATGGCAACAATGTGGGCAGGGATGCCATCATTGATCTCATCGACCTGGATATTGCCCAGAGCTGCCGTGGTTATTTCCCTGGGATCATCTCTCATTATAAAGCTTCATGGGCCTTCAAGGATATTGAGAACCTGCCGACACCCTATTGGCCCGGACAGGTAGGGGATCAGTATCTCAGCCGGGGTATGCTGGAGGTCTTTTACGCACAATGGGTTGAACTGGTAAACCAGGGTGTAGGTGTACATTGCGGAGAATGCGGATGCTTCAATAAAACGCCTCATAATGTATTTATCCCCTGGTTTGCCGATGTGCTGGATATCCTTTCGGATAACGGGATCGGTATTGCCCTTTGGGAATTCCGTGGCAGTTTTGGCATCCTCGATTCCGGTCGTGAAGATGTGGATTACGAAGATTGGTACGGGCATAAGCTGGACCGGCGGCTGCTGGATCTGATGTTGAAGGCCTGATCTGTATAACTCAATTCACCCCGGATTTTCATTGCCCCGGCCTTGTGCCGGGGCCTTATGTAATTAAAAGTGTTAAAGGAAATACTCCTTCCCATAAAACTATGGGGCACGATGAGGATCCCGGAATAAATCCGGGTCGGAGCTGGCTTTATTCTTCCTTATTCCCGAATTCAAACCAATCCACCTCAAACATATCCTCCCCTTCCCCGTAAAAACGAAGCCAGACGGCATGTATACCCGTTACTTCCCGGACAGGGGTATTCAGGATCCGCCATTCGCCCGGTCGTTCCGGATGCACATCAACCGATCCGATCGATCGTCCCCAGGGCTGATCGATGGTAATATCCAGCCGGCCCCCACCGGTACCCGGCGCAAGCCTGATGCTGAAGTGATCCATGCCCGCACCAAAATCAATATATTTATAGGCAGCCTTATCATCATTACGCATACTGACCAGCTCTTCCTCATTCCCGGAAAAGGCCTCTATCCTGACATTTCCGAAAAGCAGGCAGGCGCGCTCAGCCTCGATCCGTTCACCGGCCTTCAGCGGCGGACCGGCACCCTGACTGGTCATCTCCACCTCATCGATGCTGCCATCTTTATTAAACTCAATAGGTTCTACACAGGCTTTGCGCATGGTCACAGACCCATGAGTTGCCCTGTGATAGAATACATACCATTGCCCGTGGAACTCCACGATTGAACCATGATTGTTCCATACGGCCGGATCGGAATGATCATTGTCAATGATCACACCGCCATATTTAAAGGGCCCCATGGGTGATTTGCTGGTCGCATAACCGATGCAGGTAGGACGGAATGCACGACCCATATGGGCATAAATAAAATAATAAATGTCATTCCGCTTCACCATAAAGCCTCCCTCATGAAAAAAATGCTCCGCTTCCGTCAATACACTATCCTGGATGGTCGATAGATCGAGCGCAAGCATATTGGGCTTTAGTTTAGCCATCTTGGCCGTGAACTGCCCCCAGATATAGTATGCCTGGCCATCATCGTCAATAAAAACAGCCGGATCGATCTGGTTGATACCCCCCAACTCAATATTCCTCCCATTCACGAATGGACCGGTGGGTGAGGTACCCGTGGCCACACCCTCCGTGAACTGGTTACTTGCCAGGCAATAATAAAGATAGTAGGTGTCGTTCATGAATTGGCAATCCGGGGCATATAGGATATTATCGCTATAAGCAACCTGGTCATTTTCCCCTCTGGAGGAAAAAACATATTCCGCAAGGTCCCAGTGTATCATATCGCCTGTTGAAAGCACATGATGATCCCAGGAACAGTAATAGTCAGGACTTTCATCCCTGGACCCGTAAACATAAAGCCTGCCATCCTCCCATACATGTGCGGCAGGATCGGCAATATACATGCCCGGTGGTGTTATCGGGTTCTGTGCCCTTACCTCGGCTGCGGGAGAGAGCATGTACAGAATAGGAAACAGATTAAATAATGGGTTGTTGAAAAATGATTTCATAGGCTATGAATTAAAAAAATCAATAGAGATCCTGACACTGCAATATAATAAATCAGCACTTTCTGGCGAATGGAAAATGGTAATAATTTATGTTTGATTGATTATCTTTTGGCCCATACATTGCAAAAAAGGAGTTGTTTTTACACTTTCCCGCAGAATTGCATTATCTTTATTTCATACAATTTTAATGTTGAAATATTTTTTAAAATGAAAGAACATAAGAACTACAGCCGGAGAAAATTCATTCAGACAGGATCGATCATGGCAGGTGCCGGCATGGCTGGCCCCTACATTCATAACGGTAAGAAAAAAGAAAAGCTTAAGGTAGGCATTGTCGGATGCGGACACCGGGGTGCCGGCGCTATTGTAAATGCCCTGGCGGTCTCCGATGCCTTTGAACTGGTGGCTATGGGCGACACCTTCCGGGACCGCCTGGATGAATGTTATGAAAATGTGCTGCCCTATGATAAAAAGCAACAAATACAAGTACCCGAAAAGCATAAATTTGTTGGATTCGACGCCTATGAGAAGGTGATCGAACTATCGGACGTGGTGTTTCTGGTCACCCCCGCCCCTTTCAGGCCTCAGCATTTCGAGGCGGCGGTCAAGGCAGATAAGCATATATTTATGGAAAAGCCCCTGGCGGTGGATGTACCCGGTTATAAAAAGATCCTTGAGGTCAACGAACTGGCGAAAAAGAAAAAACTGAATGTGGTGGTCGGCTTGCAGATGAGATATAAAACATCGTTCCGGGAACTTATCAAACGTATCCATGACGATATGATCGGCCGGGTAGTCTCGATCGATGTGTATTTTAATGTAGGCGCCCCGGTAATACATGCCCGCCAGCCGGGTCAGACGGAGATGGAATACCAGATGCGCAACTGGAGGTACTTCACCTGGCTATGGGGCGGACAACTGGCTGGCCAGACCATTCACCAGATGGATGTTATGAACTGGATGATGCAGGATTTCCCGGTTACAGCCAAAGGCCTGGGTGGCCGGCAGGTGTTTGAAGGACCCAATCAGGGAAATACATGGGATCATCATTATACCGAATTCGAATATGAGAACGGCGCAAAGATGCACGTCCAGAGTTTCACGATCGACCGCTGCTGGGGAAGGATGGGATTCTTTGTTCAGGGAACCAAAGGATCAGCCGATGAAAATGGGCGGATCTATGATCTGGACAGAAAAGTGCTATGGGATTTCCGGGAGGATGAGCCCAATGAATACGAGGTGGAGCATGATGTACTGTTCAAATCCATTCTGGAAGGCAGTGTCGTAAATGATACGGCGTATGGAGCCGAAAGCACGCTTACTACCATCATGGGACGTATGGCCATGCAATCGGGCCGGATCATGAACCTCCAGGAAGTTCTTCAGTCGGACAAGAGCATTGTACCAAAAGAATTCTCCTGGAATGCCGAAATGCCGGATGAACCGGATGAGAACGGGCTTTATAAGGTGGCGAAGCCGGGGATAACGAAGGTGCTGTAAATTATGAATTATGAATGAAAAATTATTTCAATTGGAATGAGTAATTAACCGATATAAAAATTGACCAGCTATGAAAAAAGCAAATATTATTCAGGAAAAAACCTTCGATTTTGCACTGAAAATTATCAATTTATACAAGGATCTCAGATACAACTGGAAAGAATTTGTACTCTCGAAACAGGTATTAAGATCAGGCACGTCTATTGGCGCAAACGTTGAGGAGGCGATTGGTGGCTTTTCTAAAAGGGATTTTGGTGCTAAAATTAATATAGCTTATAAAGAATCCCGAGAAACCCGATATTGGCTCAGATTATTATATCATTCAAAGTATATCAATGAAATTGAATACAAAACATTAATTAATGATTGTGACCATATAATAAAGATTCTTACATCAATCGGATTAACCCTCAAAAAAAATAACTCATAATTCATAATTCATAATTCTTTAACTGAAGCATTTCCCGATCCATCCACCGCCACTACCTTATAATAATATTCCGGCAGGCCATGCACCGTCCGGTCAACATATTCGGAAGCGATCGTCGTGGCGATCTGTCTTCCATCACTGATCGCAAAATCAGGCTCCGGTGACCGGTAGATCCGGTAATAACAAAGATCCCTTTCGGTATTGGCTTCCCAGGTAATTACATTCCTCTCCCTCCCCTCTATTTCAGCCTGACTTACGGTTAAACCGGCAACAGCCGCCGGGGGCTCCTCATCGAAATTTGAGGTATATACCACTACCGAAAAACCGGGAATATGGTCTGAGAACTGATTACCCCTTGCAGATACTTTTTGGGTATATTGCTGAAGATCCGCGAAATAATTGAAAGGCGGATCTTCAGCCTCATAAACATATTTTCTGAAGTCCAAATCCCCGAAATTTCCCCGAAGAAGGATCTCGACAGCCTGATCATCGCGGTGCCGGTTCACGATGGCAAGGGACACCGACTGATTTTCCATGTTCCTTACCGCAGCAATGCGCAGCAGCGTATCGGCACAATTAACCTGGTAAACTTCCGCCGGTCCCCGCAGGAATTTGGTGAACAGACCCAGGGCATAATACATCGGTCTGGTGGTGAAATTATCAACCTCCCACTTGAAAACCCCCCATTTATTGATATAGTCATCCCGGTAATCGGAAGGGAAATCACTGAAGGTCCAGTAGCTGGCGGCATACACACCGGCATTGATCATGGCCACCAGCGCTTCCGACAACTGAATAGGGACGATCTTTTCAAGAGGCGTATTATTATAAATGCAGGCATCATGCCGGACCGAGTCAATCGTATTGCTGTTCTGCTTGGGACCAAATTCACCTACGATAAAATCCTTGCCCCTGCTTTCCGCAATACCGGTTCCCCATTTCATTTGATTATGGAAAAAAGAATAAAAATTCTGATCGTACAGGTCATAACCATTTATATAATGATGGCCCCCATAAACGCCGGTAATGTCATCCATATTTTGAGCTGCCCATTCGATCGTGTGCCAGTACATGAAAGGAGAAGCATCCGAGGCCAGCAGTTTAATACCCAGATCCTGTTGGTTTATTTCATCATAAAAAAGGCCGTGAACCCTTTTAAAACGGTCCAGGTCGTCAACCATTGAAGCCCAGTGCTCGACCGAAAGCTCATTGGCCATACAATAATAATTCAACTGTTCAAACCCTTTATCATTTTTGTAGTAGGCCAGATTATCAACCTCCTTTAAAACATAATCGATTTCGTTATCATACCTGTTGATCTCACGGGTTCCCCAGGTGGTGAAATATAATTCAGTGTCAGTGCCTTTCATCACTTCAAGATAGTCACTGACCTTGTCCATTTTTTCCTGACCCCAATCCTGGTTATCCGTGATCCTGGCAAAAGCCGGGTTCAGTTCACGCCAGCGTTTGGCAAATATTTCTTCGTAATGCCACCGCGGGGCATCATGAATATGATAAAATACATGGAAGCCAATCCCCCTGAAATTATCGTTGATCCGGTCGGTTGTGATTTCAATTTGAATCGGTGAAAGATCCTTTTCCGAAAGACCGCCCCCGCAGGAATAAAAAAAGAAAGTTGCGATGCAAAAAAATATATGCTTCATAATTTAAAAAATGGTTAATACGAAAAATCAAATTAGGATTAAAAAAGCTGATTTAAAAGAACAGAAGAAAAAGATTAGCGAAGTCTTGATAATAATTATTAATGGTAGTTTATTACAAGACGAATCATTAACCTTTTACAAGACGCCTCATTAACCTTACATCCTTCACTGTTGCATGTCTTCCCATCCGGGCATAGGGTGGAAGGCGAGACTTGTGCCGACAAAGGCGGTATTCCGGGATCTGGTGCCTGAACGGTTTATGAAAAGAACCCGGCTTACCAACAGGCAGGCACGAAAGCCGGGAAGTTTTTCCACTGGCGCCAGAGAGGATGAAAAAAAAGGGCAACGCTATTCAGGCATCCACAAATTATAATTCCTAATTCCTAATTCCTAATAAATACCCAAATTCACCCCCCCCTATTAGTCGGTCTCCCGTCCCCGGTCCCCCGTCACCCGTCACCCGTCTCCGGTCTCCGGTCTCCGGTCTTTGATACTACTCCAGACCCCGGAGCTTTAAAAAATTCTCCCCCCTGTATGGTTTTTAACTCTCAAAGTTATAAATTGAAAACATAAACTTTTTTTACAAACTGATATAAAACCATTCCATCATGAACTCAAACAACGACCGAAGATCCTTTATGAAAAAAACCGCATTACTATCGTCCATGGCATTTATCCCTCTCCAGGGTTTTTCCTACTTCAGCCCCGCCGCCAGGCGCAAATTCAGAATGAGTATCAATCCGGGAGCTATCGGTGTTCAGGTGAACCAGGAAGAACTGCTCGATGTTGCGATTGAGTACGGTTTTGAGGCCATCGTTCCTTTTTCAGGCACCTTGACCGGGTGGGATGAATCCCAACTTGAAAACTTCCTCAATAAAATGAAAGCCAATAACATTTCCTGGGGCGCGGCTGGTCTTCCGTACAACTTCCGGGCCGACCGGGAAACACATATCAAAGGTATACATGAATTGCCGAAACATGCACTGGCGCTCGCAAAAGCAGGAGTAACGCGCATGTCCACCTGGATCATGCCTACCCATCCTTACCTTACCTACCGGGAAAACTTCAGGCAGCATGCCGACAGGCTCCGGGATATCGTTATGATATTGGGGGATCATGAAATATCTTTCGGCTTGGAATATGTGGGACCCAAGTCCCTTATGGCAAGAGACCGTTTTTCATTTGTTCATACCATGGCTGAATGCAAAGAGCTGATTGAAGCCATTGGTAAACCTAATGCCGGCCTGCAACTTGACAGCTTTCATTGGTATTGTGCAGGAGAAACCAGGGAAGACCTGCTGAGTTTAAAGAACGAAGATATCATCACCGTGGATCTGAATGATGCCCGCGAAGGCTTCTCGGTCGATGAACAGATCGACCAGAAAAGAGAATTGCCAATGGCCACCGGCGTCGTAGATCTGAAATCCTTTATGGAAGCGCTGGTAGCTATCGGGTACGACGGACCGGTCCGGGCCGAGCCCTTTAATGCCGAGTTAAATGAAATGAATAACGAGGATGCGCTGAAGGCTACCTCCAAAGCAATGAAGTCAGCCTTCGGCCTGGTCTGAAATTGAAAGAGAAAAATTTAAAAATTTCATATTAAATGCATACTTTACATTGGCCTTTTTCAAGTACAAATCCATTATTAATGTAGCAAACAATTAATCACTCAATTATTACCAACTGAATCCGGGAAATAATATATTACGAAACTTCAAATATTCAAATAAATTTTTTACGTTTCCACGGGTTGGTTTTTTATTGAATTTTATACGTATTGACCATCCTGTGTAAGTTATTTTTAAAAAGAATAGACAAATAACAGGGATTATTGATAAAAATGCAGATTGGGATTAAGAAATATGGGATTAATTGGTTTCTATGTTTTGATTTACAATTTTATTTTCTAATTTGACAATGATTTTAGGTGGTCGGACTAGTATTTTGTAGTTTGACTTATGATTCAATTAATTTTAATTTTTAAACATTTTTAAAAACGCTAACCATGAAAAAACTTTTACTGTTTTTTTTGAGTGCAGCCGTTACTGTGTCCTTTGCATGGGCGCAGGAAAGGCAGGTGAGTGGTACAGTGACCAGTGCAGAGGACGGAACATCCCTACCGGGTGTATCTATTCTTATCGTGGGTACCACTTCGGGAACCGTTACGGATGCTGAGGGTAGCTACAAACTATCCGTTCCGGATGGTGCTACTTTACGGTATTCCTACATCGGTTACAGGAATCAGGAGATCCGTGTTGGCAATCGGTCTGTGATCGATGTCGTACTGGAGTCTGATGTATCGCAATTGCAGGAGGTCGTTGTTACCTCGCTGGGTATTGAGCGTGACAGGATGGCCCTGGGTTATGCTGTTTCCGAAGTTTCCGGTGATGAGTTCACGGAAGCCCGGGAATTGAACGTAGCCAATGCTTTATCCGGAAGGATAGCAGGGGTTAACGTGAGTAATATGGCCACCGGCCCTGCCGGATCCAGCCGTGTGATCATCCGTGGTAACACTTCTATTTCAGGAAACAACCAGCCGCTTTACGTGGTTGATGGTATCCCCATGGACAACTCCAACTTCGGCCAGGCCGGTATGTGGGGTGGTGCTGACCAGGGTGACGGTACTTCAAGTATCAACCCTGATGATATCGAGAACATCACTGTTCTTAAAGGGGGTGCCGCTGCTGCTCTTTATGGTTCAAGAGCTTCCAACGGCGTGATCCTGATCACAACGAAAAAAGGGACCAAGCGTAAGGGTGTTGGTGTTGAATTCAACTCCAACTACGTGGTCGAAGCCCTTTATGACCAGACCGAATACCAGGACCAGTATGGTCATGGCAGTGAAGGCCAGGCGCCAAGTACGCCACAGGAAGGTCTTTCCTGGTCTGATGCTACCTGGGGCGCCAATATCGATCAGGTGCAAACAGCCTATATTTTTGATGGAAGCCAAAAACCCTATACAAGGGTCGGCGCTGACGGTAATAACTTCAAGAATTTCTATGATCCCGGCCATACCTGGACGAACACCCTGGCGCTGAACGGCGGTGGTGAAAACCAGACGTACCGCGTATCTGCGTCCTATATGGATAACCAGAGCCCGATGCCGAATGCCGGATTTGACCGGTTTAACCTTGGTTTGAACACCCAGGGTACCTACGGTAAATTTGAATTTGGCGCCAAAGCCCTGTATAGTAATGAAAACACACAAAACAGGCCAAGGGTATCTGATGCACCGGGTAACCCCCATATTTCCATATTCACCATGGGCCCGACGATGGACGAAGCCTGGTTTAAAGGTGATCCTGACAAGCCTGGTGCGATCTGGGAAGAACAAACAAACCCCGGAACTGACCGCATCATAGGTGAAGAGCTCTCCTGGTCACACCCCTGGAAGCAGAATCCCTACTGGGCTGCCTATCAATTTGAAGACTCCGATACAAGGGACAGGATGATCGGTCATGTACTCGGTAAATATAATGTAACGGATGACTTCTGGGTACGTGCCAGGGCCGGAATGGACTGGCAGCACAGGGATGAAAGGAACCTCACTCCCTATGGTACTGAATTCCAGCGGGGTGGTAGTGTGAATGAAAATTCCATTACAGTCCGGGAAATCAATATGGAATGGATGGCCGGATACGACAAAGTATGGGGCGAATTTGGTGTTAACGCCTTTGTCGGAGGTAACTATATGAGAAGGCTCTATGAATTCAAGGGGCTTAATGGCAGTAATTTTAATATTCCGTTTTTCAACGCCGTGAGTAACGGTGCCAACCAGGGTATTGGTTATGGTTTCAGTGAAGAAGGGATCAACTCCCTTTTCGGATCAGTTGAATTAAGCTATGGCGGTTACCTGTATCTTACAGCCACAGCCCGTGAAGACTGGTTCTCTACCTTGAATCCTGAGACCAATAATATCCTTTATCCTTCATTCTCCCTGAGTTATGTATTCTCAGATATGCTGACCATGCCTTCATGGATCTCTGACGGTAAGTTCAGGGCTGCCTGGGCTCAGGTGGGTGGCGCAACAAGTCCTTACGGAACCCTGCTGACCTATTCACTTCAAGGACAGGGACACCTTGGTTATCCGATGGGCAGGGTTTCACAGAATGTTATTCCTAACCCGGACCTTAAACCTTTGACCAAGACCGACTGGGAAGTTGGATTCGATATGAATTTCCTGGATTACAGGTTAGGTCTTGATATTGCGTATTATCAGGCCGTTACTACGGATGATATCCTTGATGCTACGATATCCATTGCTTCCGGTTTTAGCGGCACTAAGGTGAATATTGGTGAAATGGAGAACAAAGGTCTTGAATTACTCCTTACAGGTAATCCAATCCGATCTGAACTGACCTGGGATATCGCCGTGAACTTCGCCATAAACAACAATAATGTTAATTCACTGTCTGAAGGGATCACCAGGCTTCAGGTAGGTGAGCCACGTACCCGTTGGGCGTTTATCCAGCATATCGTTGGTGAGCCTTACAGCTCGATCGTGGGCTTTACCCATGCAGAAATTAACGGACAGAAGGTTTATGACCCCTTAACGGGATTTCCGGTCATCACCGATACCCTTTCCCTTTTAGGAAATGGTGTTCATAAATATACCGGTGGTATCACGAACTCCTTTACCTGGAAGAACTGGAATCTCAGCTTCCTGCTTGATGCCAAACTGGATGCCGATATTTACTCCGGAACCAATGTAAGGATCACCGGATGGGGCCTTCATCAGCAAACGGTCGAAGGTCGTGAAACAGGGATCACCGTTTCAGGGGTGGATCCGGAAGGACAACCGGTCAATATGACGGTTGATCCTGAAAATGTACAGGGATGGTGGGGAAGATATTCCAATGCTTCCGATTATTTCGTATATGACGCCTCCTTTATCAAGCTTCGCCAGATGACCTTTGGATATACTTTCCCGGGAAGTCTGCTGAGCAATACACCTTTCAGCTATCTTAACCTGTCATTCGTTGCCAGGAACCTGTGGGTGATCTATAAGAATCTTGATAATATCGATCCTGAGATGAACTACAGCAACGTTAACGCCCAGGGTCTGGATTACTTCGGTATGCCACAAACCAGGAGTTACGGATTTAATCTTAGAGTTAGATTTTAAACTTTTAAAGTAGAAAAAAGATGAAACTTTTTAATAAACTAATCTTAGTTCTGGCCATAGGGTTACTTCCTATCAGTGCGTGCGATACGGATGAGCTGGTTGAAATCAATGTCAACCCGAATGCATCCAATACGATCGACTGGCGGTTTAACCTGGCTTTTGGTCAGTTGCAATCCTGTGAGAACCGGTATGTAAACTGGCGGGCTAATATAATTTATGCCGGAAACCTGGTTCAGCAAACAGCCGGATGGGGTTATTCCGCCGGTTATACACTGACTGACTTTCCCTCGCATTCTGCTTCTTATTTCGACTATGTATATACTAATGCGTTAAAAGAGCTTTCCGAGGTGATCCGTCAGACGGGACCTGATGGTGTTGATCCGCAAATGACCAATACCTACAATGTTGCAAGGATCATGTATGTGGTCGCTATGCACCGCATGGTTGATCTTTACGGGAATGTTCCCTATTTCGAAGCCAACAGGGGTATTGAAGGGATCTTCAACCCGGTTTATGACGACGTACAACAGATCTATACCAAGGAAGGTATCGATGAAGGCGGCGTCAGAGGCGGTATG
>CAZYDB010000063.1:0-5238 GCA_964645995.1 uncultured Roseivirgaceae bacterium | reverse complement strand
TGGGAACTTGATCAGGCTGCCCAGGCCCTTGCAAGTCCAGGTATCGATGCCCTGACTAGTAATGATATGATCTACCAGGGCGATTTCACCAAATGGCGTAAGTTTGCTTACTCCCTGATGCTGAGACTGGCGATGCGTATCGCTGAAACCGACCAGGCAACTGCTACCAAGTATATCAATATTGCTGTTAGTGGCGGATTGATTGAAAATGCAGAGGACAATGCATGGGTGCCTATGGCTTCCGGTCCTGATATCTGGCAGAACCAGAATGGTTATTCCAGGGCCATGCAGCCGAGTGACGGAGGCCACGGCAATGTGTTGAGCAAGCTGCTTGTCGATATGCTTAAGGGGCCCGATGCTGATGATACATCCGATGATGATCCCCGCCTGATGTGGATCAGCGGTGGTATAGGCACATTTGCCGAAGCTGAATCGGGAACATCAGTAATTGATCCTTTATTGCAGGAAGGTTTGCCGAAAGGTATGAATGATGAAAGATTACTTGAATATCTTGGGCTTCCTGATGATGCAGAAGTTGACTACATGTTCGCTTTCTCAAGACATAATCCTAAATTACTGGACTGGGATGAGCCTTATGTGGTCATGACTGCCGGCGAGGTTCATTTACTGCTTGCCGAAGCAGCCTTAAGAGGTTTAGGCAATGTGTCAGGAAGCGCCCAGGCGCATTTTGAGGCCGGTATACGAGCCGATATCGACAGGTATTCCTTGCATGATGAATCGTTTGTTGCTGATGATGCAGCAGTAGATGCCTATATCAATGCAGTGGGCGCCGTAACAGAAGAAAAGATCGCTGCTCAATACTGGCTGGCTACTTTCATGAACCATTATGAAGCCTATGCTAACTGGAGAAGAACCGGGTTGCCTTCATTTGTGAACGGACAGAATCCGCCATTACCCAATACCGAATCCGATGGTGAAATTTTCCGTCGATTGAAGTACTCGACCAGTGAGCCTGCCGTTAACCCGAATTTCCAGGCTACGGCAACCGCTCCCAATAACTTCATGACAAAACTCTGGTGGGATACAAAATCTGCTCCGGCGGCAGTAGCCAACGGACAGGAATCACCCTGGTAAAAGTTTATGAATTCAAAAAAAGGAGATTGATTTTCAATCTCCTTTTTTTTTATCCCTAAGATATTGTAACATAGGACTGGTCGAATGAGTATTTTGGAATGAACGTAGGAATATCAGGCCATTATCTCCCTCCTTTCGTCAATTATTGTATGGCAATTATTGATTCCCTTCAAATTTTCATCAGGATCATTTTGTTTATTAGGCAGTTAAAGGTATTTGCTCAATTCATTGCGTTGAATAAATTTTTTTATTATGAATTATAGGAAATTTTTATTTTTAACCTGCCTTTCACTCATCAACCTTGCTCCGACCCGTGCCCAGATGGTGTTTGAAAATAAAGATATTATGGCACTTATTGACCTGGTGGATTTCAAAAACAGGACACAACCCGAAAACATAAAATATGACGGCTCCCCTTATCTGAAAGATGAATTTGTTTCTGGAATTATCTTTTATGATCAGAAATACAGGTTTGAGGGCATTCCTCTCCGATACAATATTTTCAATGATGAGATAGAATATAAACTACCGGGGAAAGAAACAATTTATGCCATCAGTTCTTATCAACCTGTCGATAAGGTCATTATTGCAGGAGACACTTTTGTGGCCAGGAATTTTTTTCATAACGATGTGATTATACCGAAGTTTTTCAAGATATTGGTTAGCGGGGAAGTCAGCTTATTGCTAAAAATGGAAGTTGATTATATTCCTGAACAGGCAGCCACCGCCTTCCTCGACGCGCGTCTTGCGGAGTTTGTTCGACGGCCGGATGATTATTTTATTATCAGGCATAACAACAAACCTGAAAAAATACAAAACCTGAAAAAACTCATCAGAAGCCTAGAAAAACATGAAGATGAACTTCTGCAATTCAAAAAGGCCGAAAAAATATCCCCCAGAAATGAAGAGGAACTGATCCTGTTTATTGAATATTTTAATTCTTTATCTTCTGGCGGATAAAAAAATCTGACCTTTTCTGATTACCAAGACCCCGCAACGGGTGCGGGGAGGTGGGTTATTTTAAGGCTATCCCGGACTTCCCGTTCCCGGATTTCCTGTCCCGGATTACCTGTCCCGGATTTATTCCGGGATCTTCCCATTCATATCAACACCAATGACAAGACCCCGCAACGGGTGCGGGGAGGTGGGTATTTTAAGGCTATCCAGAAATTCGGATCATACCCCCATTCGGAACCGCCTGATATAGAACGTATTTACCCTTGAGATCCTCTCCTTGTACAAACTCAAGCAATTCCCCATCCTGCCTGATTGAAATCTCCTTAAAACTCACCGGTATATATGTTTTCAGATATATAGGCAGGGCTATTCTGAACTGGTTAACCGAGCCATCATCATAAGTCAGTGAAACAGCAGTTTTCTTGCCTTGTGGCCACAATAAAATTTCTGTTTTTCCAACCTCTTTCCTGTTTTCACAGGAGATGAAAATAATTGAAAGGCAAATTAATAATACCGACTGTTTGACGGATATCCATGAAAATCTCCCCGAATCAATCATCAGTATCCATTAGCGTCTTTTTTAACCGGCCTGCTACAATTCTTTCCTGGCCCGGTTTCATCATCCACGTAGTAATGCCTATGGAGTCACTGCCTCCTACCGTCTCAATGGAGGGATGTCCCTCCCTCAGTTTTCTTCTGACTTCGCCGGGAGAGAGTGGCAATGCCCCTTCCTGCCAGGATATCCTCAGAGAAGGTACATGATTAGCCACTTCAGGTACGTGAATTTCAGCCACTACGCCTGGCACCGATACGGCTGAATCATGAATCAACCTGATCTGCTGTTCCCAGTATTTCCAGTCCTTTTCATGGTTCTTGGCGAGATAATATTCAATTGCAGCAAGCATGCCCAGCACCTCCTCTTTATTTACCTTCATCCCGCGTCCTATAGTATTGCCCCGGGGCGGTGCATGCAGCCTTGCCGCCCGGATCAGATCCTCCCTGCCAATTAACAATCCGGCGCTTTGGGGTCCTCTGAGACCTTTCCCTCCTGAGAAAGCAACCAGGTCAAAACCCATATCCGTATATTTCCAAAGATTTTCTACCGGAGGCACATCGGCTGCGGCATCATTGAACGTGGGGATCGCGTACTTTTTACCGATCGCGACAAATTCCTCATCCCTGATCTCTCCGATGAAGTTATTGGCATTGAGAAACCACAGCATAGCCGTATTTTTATTAATAGCCTTTTCCAGTTCCTTACGGGTCTCCACCTCCACCAGCTTCACCCCGCAATTCCGGATGGCATGATCATAAACAATACGATGCTTTTTCTGGATGATCACTTCGTTTTTCATGCCTGTGAGGTCCGGTAATTGAACGGCCTTTTCTTCATCCATACCCGTCAAAACGCCAGCCGTACCCAGCGTGATGGCTGAAGCAGCCCCGGAGGTTACTGTTGCATATTCGCAATGCAGCAGTTCAACGATACGCTCACCTACCCTGTCCTGCAATTCGTCAAGGTTGACAAATTCTTCTGCGGCATACATCATCGCCTCTTTTACCTCCGGCAACATCAGGGAGCCGGTCATGGCCGTATAGGTGCCTGCTGCATTAATGAAAGTCCGCACACCCAACTCCTTGAAATAATCCCTGGTTAACCGGGAGCCGGCAGGATCTGTTAAAGGTATTCCCGTTGAGGCAAAACCGCCCGCCAGGGGTATCATGGATGCCTGTCTGATCCACTTTCTTCGTGAAAGCATAGTATAAAAGTTTAAAGTATGAAATTAATCCACTGCTGCAATACAGTCAATTTCCACCAGTGAGTCACCCGGAACACCACCATAAACAGCAACCGTAGTTCGCACCGGAGGGTTTTCGCCAAACCGGCCACGATACATTTCATTCATGGCGTGGTAATCCTGAAGGTCATGGAGGTAGACATTTACTTTAAGAACCTGTTCCATGGATGATCCATGTTTTTTAAGTTCTTTTTCGAGTTCATCAAGCACATGTTTGGTGTGGGCCTTAATATCTCCTTCAAAATGAGCTCCTTTACCAGCAAGGTATAAGGTATTGCCATGCCTTACGGCACTGGAAAATAAAGGCACATCCCTGGACCTGACCACATCGCCCACCACCTTTTTGTTTGTGCCGTGTGTGCCGGCGGATGCACCAGCGGCTGTAAGTCCCAGGCCGGCTGCGGCAGCAGCAAGGCCTTTAACCACTGTACGACGATTATTTTTTGCTTTTTCCATATCGGTAGATTTTATTGTTTATAAATTAACTATTAACATTAAATATTAACTTCCTTTCATTGCGGCTGCCAGAGAGGCGCCGATAATCCGTTCAGATCCCAAACAACCTCCCCATCCCTGATCGTCACTTCACAAACCAGCTTTTTATTGCCTTTCATCTTCCAACCCCGGGTATCAACAAATCCAAAATCACCTTCTTCCAATTTAAGAATAGCCAGGTCGGCAACAGCGCCTTCGCTCAGGTGTCCAAGTTCCTCATGGCGGATATGCTTTGCCGGATACCAGGTGGAAGAGGCGATCACCTCCTCAAGTGACATGCCGAGGTTCAGAAATTTTGACATAACATTGATCATGGTCTTCATTCCGCCATTCATACTGCCGGTATGCAGATCGGTACTGATCGCATCAGGTGTAAATCCTTCTTTTAATGCGGGCACGGCCTGCTCATACATGAAACTACCACCCCCATGTCCGGCATCGAAAACAATTCCTTTCTTCCGGGCCTCCCAGACATAGGACCGCACTTTGCCATCTTCCCCTACAATTGGTGTTCTGCCCCTGACATGGGCATAAGCATGAGTGAAAACATCGCCCGGTCGAAGTTTTTCCAGCAGCAGGGTTTCCAGGGATAATTCCGGAATATGCCCACCGAAATCGATCATAACCGGAATTCCGGCAATACGGCCCGCCGATACCGCCCGTTCAACGGGATACCATTCAGGCCCTGCATAATGGGCTACTTTCACGCCGACAATATGCTCAGGATACTTGTTGGCCATGTAAGCGGTCTGGTCGACGTCCATATCCAGTAAATTCTGCTCTACCCTGCCGCCTTTCATCCCATAACCGATAATATTGAGGTAAGCCAATACCCGCGTCCTGGATTGATCTATCGTTTGCTGCTTGAACTGGCCGAAATTCCGCCAGCCGG
>CAZYDB010000062.1:0-17735 GCA_964645995.1 uncultured Roseivirgaceae bacterium | reverse complement strand
GAGCGACAGGGATTGGGGAGCGCTGACCGCGCTCCTTTTGCTTGGCCGCCAGCCGGGATCGCCTCTTCGTAATAGCGCAGGGGATCAAACCGGGGATTTCCAAACTGCTCCAGCCGTAAACCGGTCAGGTAGAGATCGTCGGCCGTCGGGATCGCTGCCGGTTCTCCGGGTGACTGGTACACCGGTGGCACCGGATCGTTTTTCGGTTCCGGAGGACGATAGGCAAGCAATTCCTCACCTTCAGAAGTTAGTACCGTCAATTTAAGACCGGCCTCATCACCGGTAAAAGGGATCATTTTCGAATAGGGCCGATCCGGTGCCAGCAGGGTGTTTTCCATATGCATCACCTCCCCCGACGACGCCAGCCGGACCTCAGCATTCTTTCTGATGCTCGTAGTGTAAATCTGCAACCGGACCGAATCCCCCATTGATTCCAGGTTTACCGCAACATCTTTGTTGGCTTGCTTGATGTTTTCAAGGTTCCGGAGGGGCATGAAGTACATGGTACCGGACCGGGTACCTTGCGGATCGTTCCAGTTATAATCCGGCTGGTTGTCGGAATACATGCCCATCATCAACTCAAGATAAGGTCCATCCTCATCAGTCAGCATCTCGTCCCAAAGCCTCCCCACTTCATTGTCTCCCCAGTTCCAGAATTTCTTTCCGATAAAGGTGCGATGATCCCCCACCAGGATCGTTCCGGCTTTCTTACCATGATCGATCCCTGCCAGGAAGTTCATCCGGGTATCCCAGGCGAAAAAAGAAGTGGGTGCGGTCGTATTCTTCCACCAGCTTACGTCTACTTCTCCCCTGAAATCGATCCCACGGTAAAACTGATCGGCCACCGGGAAATCGATGAATTCCACCTTGGAATGAAAGACCGCCCGTTCCACATCGGGAGGAAAGATCACCTGGTAATCCCGGTTTGCATGAACGGCCGTGTTCGCCCAGGCCAGGAAGCTCTGCTCATAAGGAGTGGTATTAAAGAGCCTGAGATCCGTTTCTATGTATGCTTTCCCGGGATAAAGGGTCATCCCGACGATCCAGCGGGTCCCGTGCCTTTTCTCAAATTCCCCCACCCAGAGGGTCTTGCTGCCATCCTCGTTTTCAATCAACCGGTAGTCGACAGGCATGAAAGTAGACACCCGGTGATGATGCGGGATATTCCATTCTACCCCGCCGGAGATCCACGCACCGGCCATACCGATCAATGCCGGCTTGATTACCTTGTTTTTATAGATGAAATCATAGCCGTTCGTCTTATCGACAGCGCTATACAACCGCCCGCCGAGTTCGGGCAGAACACAGATCCTGATAAATTCATTCTCGATAAACAACCCCTTGTACGTTCTATCCACCCTTTCTTCCGAAAGTTTGTTAAGGTTCTGATAGGGATAAACCCTGAGCTGAGCGCCCTGATACTGACGGGGCGTATAAAAAACCGGATTGGGTTCAGGCTCCCGGAGCAGGTACGTGGGTATAATAATATCTTCTTCATAAATAACCACCTCAGCGGGATGGTATTCTGCCGTATGACAGCCTGCCAGGAAGGAAAAGCAAAGTATGATTAAAAAAAATTTGTTTTTCATCGTATTATTGATTCAAAGTTTCATTGGGCCGGCGATGATAATTCAAAAAAGGAAATAACGAAAAAAAAATATAAACAGAAGTATCCCCGGATGGGATGATCCCGGTAATTTAAATGACATATCATTCCTCCTCCTCTTTTACCAGAAAGGGCTTATTTGCAGCGGCATAATGATTATGCCGGTCATATAAATACACATAGATCCGGTATGCCCCAGCGGCATCCGGTGCTTTAAAGGAAACCTTGCCTTCGCCCAGCACACCAATCAGGTCAGGCAATACGGGTGGTGTCACCTCTCCATGACCGGCATAGGAGGCGTACTCGGCCTCCGGGCGGATTTCCCACAGGTAGGTCAGACGATCGTTGTCCGGTTCATTCCCAACTACTCGGGCCTCGTGGACTGAGCCGGGGCGGATAACTATATCATAGAAATAGGGCCTGTCATCAATTACCAGGGAATCGATAAAAGGCGCATGGTTCAAAGGAGGTTCTCCGGTCCACATTTCCTCCATTACCCGCACGGCTTCCGATTCCCTGCCCTCAGCATCAATCATGCCGAACCAGGTATGGGTATGTTCCTGTTTCCATCCCCATAAAAAAACATAAGAGCCAAGGCACCTGCCGGAATGGGCTAGTACCACATTTTCATACTTTTCCCGGTAGATCCCGGCTTTCTCAGTAGTATTCTCTTCATAAGGAGCACCCCAGGCTGTCCCGGGAACCTGCCAGTATCCGGATACCCCCCACTCGGTAAACACATAAGGTTTATCCCAGCCGTATTCTTCCAGCTTTCCTGGAATCTCAGCCATATCAGCATAGGCATTGACACCAAGCAGTTCCAGGTCTGGCGCCATCGCCTTCAGGTCCCTGATCTTATGGAACCGGCCACTGCCGACCACCGTCATCACCGGGTGGTAGGGATCGGCTTTTTTTATTGCTTTAGCAATATCGTTTACGGCCGTCCAGACGGATTTCTTATAGGTCTCAGCCCCCGGCACATAATCCAGCTCATTACCTATGGCCCACATCAGAACGGAAGGCTGGTCTTTGACAGAATCCACCAGGTCCATAACCGCTTCAAACTGATCCCGGACCATGCTTTCGTTATCGTAGTCCATCCCGTCTCTTTCAGCACGGATGGGCAGGGATATAAGAACCGTGAGACCTGCCTGGCCGGCCTGCCGTGCATTCACTGCGTGGTCCCGCCAGACCCTTACCGAATTGGCGCCATAGCTCTTAAGCCGGTCCATATACTGAATGCCTACTGCACCCCTGATAAAATACGGCTCTCCTCCCCGGGTAAGGCTCCACTGGCCGTTTATCTGATTGATCTCCACTTGAAGCGGCTTTTCCCTTGCAGACTTGCACCCGGATAAAAAAAGTGAGGAAATGCATAAAAAAACAATGATTCCGAAAATTTTACGTGCCATGAAAAAAAAATTAATTATGATAAACGAAATATAATGAATTTGTTTCTGCCTGGCCAGTAAGCAGAGAAATAAAATGCTCAGGGGGGATGGAGGATGGGGGATGGAGGATGGAGGATGGAGGAATTTTATAAAATCTCCTTGCAACTTACTTGATTCATTTACCTTAATTTCTTATTATTTAAAGCGTTTAAACGAACAAATTAAATATCATGAAAAGAATAAGCATTTTTTTACTGGCAATTCTTTGCGGGGCCCAATTCCCTGCCTGCAACATCGAAAAAGAACTTCCAAAAGGAAAAAAAGTGATCATCGGTTATGTACCGGGTTTCAGGGGCGATCTAGATGAGAGCATGTTCGATGCCGAAAAATTAACCCATATCAATTATGCATTCGTTGATGTAAAGGACAGTATGGCCTGGCTGACGAATATTGAGACCGATACCGTCAACTTCCGGAAGTTGAACCGTCTGAAGCAGGTCAACCCCGACCTGAAGATCCTCATCTCCATTGGCGGATGGTCATGGAGTGAGAATTTTTCCGATGCCGTTCTGACTGGAAGCTCCAGAAAAATATTTGCGGAGAGCAGTGTGAAGATAGTGGCTGACCACGACCTGGATGGTGTGGACATCGACTGGGAATATCCCGGGCTTCGCGGACAGGATAATGTATTCAGGTCGGAAGACAAGTACAATTATACCCTTATGTTCAAGGCTATCCGGGAGGAGCTGGATGAACTTTCTGAAAGAACCGGTAAGACCTATCTGCTTACTACCGCCGTGGGAGCATTTAAAGATTATATCGACCATACAGAAATGGATAAGGCGCAGGAATACCTGGATTATGTAAATCTGATGACCTACGATTTTTATACCTCAGGGGATACTGCCGGGCATCATACCAATCTATACCCTCCTGAGAACTATGAAAAAGACAAATCCGCCCACAAAGCGGTCCGGGAATTCATTGAAGCGGGGGTGCCGGCAGAAAAACTGGTCATGGGCATCGCCTTCTACGGCAGGAGCTGGATCATGGAAAGCGGCAAAAACCGGGGAATCAACAGGCCGGTGGATTCAACCCTTAGAGGCGCTGGTTATACCATGATCAAAGACAGCATTGCTAAATTACCGGGATTCACCCGTTACTGGGATGAAAATGCAAAAGCGCCCTATCTTTTCAATGAGGAAAATAATCAGTTGTTTTCCTATGATGATGAAGAATCGGTCAGGCATAAATGTGAATATGTCCTTGAGAACAATATGGGGGGTGTGATGTTCTGGCAATATGCCAGCGACCCGAAAGAGTATCTTTTGGATGCGATCAACGAGAGTCTTTAACCTGACCTATTCATAAATTTTTGTTGTTCGGCGTAATTTTAAGATATATAGGTGATATTCAATAAGATACTTCGCCAGGTTAACCCTGATAGGGTGAAAAATTCGTGAATTTTTCAGGTTAAAAAGAAATAAAATAACCTGTACAATGGTCTTTGATCAAGCCGGTCATACCGGTTCAGGTACCGGTCGCCGCTAGAATCAAACAGGACCATTACATTACCCAGATCCTGATATCGTTTTAATATCCATTAACTCATGTCGAAAGGCCGGACGGGAATGTTGCATTTTTACAATTTATAAAGTGATCATCCGGACTGCTATTCCCTGAATTCAACGTTTTCCAGTTTCACCACGACAGGATTGGACCACGATCGATCATTGTAGATGCGCTGTGCCCGCATAATGGATATAATTATACCCTTATCAAAGGAAGTAAATACAGGTGCCGGATCAATATCAGGTTGATATTCAAGAACCTTGCCATTATGACCAAGAACCGATATCCTGGTGCCAGGTGTTGCCTTTACAGAAGATAATTTAAATGACCTTCGCTCTCCGAATGGCCAATCTGCTGATGGCAGATAGGCATAGACTGTGTTTTCATCTCGCTTTTTACTGAACCAGATTTTATTTTCCCGTGTGACGGGCCATGGCTCAATGTTTTCCATGGACTCCCGGTTGATAAACATCCAGAGGGCAATTTCATTGAGAACCGCTTTCTGCCCATGAGGTATCTGCCCTTCCGGATCCGGACCAATGTTCAAAAGCAAATTCCCTCCCTGTGCCCGGGTCCTGATCAGCATATTAATTATCTCTGTGGCTGATTTGTAGTTTTCATTCGTCGGCCGGAATTGCCATTGATTTCCCAGGGTATAACAGGCCTCCCAGGGAGACGGAATGGGCCTGTCGGGCAGAAACTGTTCAGGCGTCTCAATTGCACCGCGCGTAACAACCACTTCCGGATCAATAGCCCAGCATAACTCTGCCAATTCCGTTTTAGCATATTGTTCCATCCCATCAAGAAAAACGATATCGATCTTTCCATAATTTGACATGAGTTCCCTGATCTGTTTTTTAGCATATTCATTTAATTCCGGATTATGAGAAGCTACGGCCTCAGGCCTCACCCGGCTTATCATTTTATCCTGCTGATGAAGAAAGTAAAAATCATCCGGGGAAAAATATATCCCTATGGCAAGTCCTTTTTTTCGGAATGCATCCAGGATCTCCCTGGTGACATCCCTCCCGAAAGGGGTATTGGTAACTTTAAAATCCGTGGTTTCAGTATCGAACATACAGAAGCCATTGTGATGCTTGGTGGTGAATACCACGTATTTCATCCCTGCCCTGATTGCGGTCTCAGCCCATTTTCCCGGATCGAAGTTTTTCGGATCAAAATACTCCGGGAGCTCCCGGATATACCGGTCAAGGTATTCTCCGGAAGCCCCTACCATTGAGTGACTGATCACCATGCCTAATTCAACATCAACACTCCAGTGAATGAACATGCCAAATCCAAGACCGGTAAACCATTCTTCCCGTTGGGGCTTATTAAGATTCAGGACCGGATCCTGCGCCAGCAGGCTAAGTGATCCCAGATAGAAAAGGGGTATTAATAAGTACTTCATTTCATCAGTTCAACCTATGGAAATAATACAACAAAAACTATGGGACATCCTACACCTTAGACCTTAGCCCTTACTCCCACTGACTTCCAACTTCCTGCTTCCTCCCGGCCTTGATTCTGCCTGCAAGCAAGCCAGAACCTTTCTTTGTTCTCCTAAGTCTTGGCATGGGAGGACGATCGTAAAAAATTCCTCAGGTCGTATACACCGAATTGAAGAGCACATAATCCGTAGTCAGGTCGGCACCCCAGCCCACCGCACGCGCACTTCCCTTTTTGAGGTTCAGTTGTATTTTAACATGGGATTCACGGAGCAGTTTTTTCATAAAATTAATATCGTAATTCTGCGGTACGCCATTTTCAAGCACCTTGACCAATCGCCCGCCATCCCCCAGGTAGAGATCGACATGCTCATAGTCAAAATCCACTCCGGCATTACCTGCCGCACAGATGATCCGGCCCCAGTTCGGGTCCCGTCCGAACATGGCGGCCTTCACAAGATTGGAGTCCGAGATCTCACGAACGAGTTTCCTTGCGATAGTTTCATTCGGGGCATTCTTAACTTCATATTCAATAAATTTGGATGCCCCTTCCCCATCCGATACGATCAGCTTGGCCAGGTGATTCATCATTTCCTGCAACTTCTCTTCAAAGGTTTCGTAACCCTGGTCCTTTTTACTCCGGATCTCCCGGTTGCCGGCAAGCCCGTTAGCCATCACAACCACCATATCATTGGTAGACGTATCCCCATCGACAGTGATCATATTAAAAGAGCGGTCAACGGCTCTTTTAACCATCCTGTTGAGCACCTTTGCATCGATCGCCACATCGGTCACGATAAAAGCCAGCATGGTAGCCATATTAGGATGGATCATCCCCGAACCCTTGGCAATACCAGCAATGCTTACCTTTTGTCCGTCGATCTCACAACTCACAAAACCTTCCTTGGGAAAAGTATCGGTCGTGAGTATGGCATTAGCGGTATAGGAACCGGCATTGGTTTTATTGGATATTTTCTTGGCATTCTCCCGGATGCCATTAACGATCTCCCGGGTCGGGAAAGGTTCTCCGATAAGGCCGGTGGAAGCAACAATTACATCTTCCCTTTTTATATTTAATTCCTGTGCCATAGTATCCACCATAGCTTCAGCGCCCTGCCGGCCCTGTTCCCCGGTGCAGGCATTGGCATTGCCGGCATTGATAACGATCGCCTGTGCCTTTCCATCGGCCACATGCCTTCTGGATATTTTCAGGGGCTCGGCAATAGTTTTATTCTGCGTAAAAACCGCGGCTGCATTGGCGGGCACCTCCGAATAGATAATGGCAAGGTCACGACGCATGGATTTAACACCCGTATGAGCCCCCCAGCATTTGATTCCTTTAACATTTGTAATATTGTTGATCATACTATTCGCTTATCGTTAAGCTTTTTTCCTTTACTTTAAGGATATAATGGAAACTGATCCAGGGCTGTTTTTTCCTCCAGTCCAAACATCAGGTTCATGTTCTGAATGGCCTGTCCTGAAGCACCCTTCACCAGGTTATCGATGGCTGTCACCGTTATAATCCTCCCGGTCCGGGGATCACTGGTAGTATAAATATCACAATAATTTGATCCGCGGACTTCTTTAACAGAAGGCGCTTCCTTCCTTAACCGTATGAAAGGCTCGTTTTCATAATACTGGGAATAAATATTGTGCAACGTTTCATCGGAAATGCTTTTCACCGGCTCCAGGTAAATAGTTGACAGGATCCCGCGGTCGACCGGCAGCAGATGGGGGGTGAACTGAATCAATGGCTCATTGGTGGTAGATCGCTGCAGGACTTCCTGGATCTCAATAGTATGCCTATGTGTCTTGAGGCCATAAGCTCTGAAATTATCATTAACATTTGAAAAATGAGTCACAGCTTTTGATTTGACACCCGCACCGGTAGTACCTGATTTTGAGTCCACAATAATTCGGTCGCTTTTGATGACTTTTTCTTTCAGCAAGGGCCAGATGCCCAGTATGGCGGAAGTGGGGTAGCAGCCCGGGTTCGCGACGAGTTCTGCCAGCTTAATTTCCTCCCTGAAAAGCTCAGGCAGTCCAAACACTGCTTTATGGAGTCCCTCCTTAAAGCGATGCTCCATGCCATACCATTCCTCATAGGTAGCTGCCGAATGGAGCCTGAAGTCACCGGAAAGGTCAATGATGCGGAATGAAGACCCCTGGTATTTCTTCACGAAATCCATGGATATGCCATGAGGCAGCGCCAGGAACACCACATCCAGCTCTTTCCCTTTTACCTGGTCCATAGTGACCAGCTCCTGGTCGAAAACACCGCTGAAAGCCTGGTGTATGGTTGAAAATTTCTTTCCTGCCTTACTTTCAGACGTGATCACTGATAGCTCCACACCGGGGTGCTGGTGGAGTAAACGTACTAATTCCGAGCCCGTATAACCGGTGGCTCCGATGATACCTGTTTTTATCTTATGCATTGACCTGATATTCTTCTGATACAACTTTTATGATCTCAAGTGCCTGTCCGAGGTCTTCCTGTGTAATATTAAGCGGAGGCACCAGACGAAGAACATTGCCTGCCGTGGCATTGGCCAGCAGGCCTTTTTTAAGCAGCCGCTGTACGATAGGTTTTGTTTCATAGTCATATACTATTCCGATCATTAAGCCGAGCCCCCTTATCTCCTGAATATGAGGATTGCCAAAGGAGTCCACTTGCTTTTTAATCCAATCTCCTTTTTTTGATGCTTCCTTCAGCAGGTTCTCTTCTTCGATCACAGCCAGGGTTGCCAGTCCGGCAGCACAAACCAGGGGATTACCGCCGAAGGTGGTGCCATGGTCGCCAAACTGCAGCGCTTCGCAAACCTTATCGGTGGCCAGTATGGCACCCATGGGAACACCACCGCCCAACCCCTTGGCCAGGGTGATGATATCCGGCTGGATGCCGAAATGTTCTTTGGCAAACATCTTACCTGTGCGCCCAATGCCACACTGGATCTCATCGAAAATCAGAACAATATCATTCTCATTGCAAAGAGCCCGCACTTCTTCAAGGTATATCTTATCAGCCATGTTGATGCCGCCTTCCCCCTGGACGGGCTCCAGGATAACAGCCGCCACATCTGTTGAAATCGCTTCTTCCAGCGCTTTGAGATCATTAAAAGGGACCTGCCTGAATCCGGTGGGTATCGGTTCAAATCCCTGTTGATATTTGGCGCTTCCAGTAGCGATAGTGCCGAGGGTACGCCCGTGAAATGAGTTCTGCATGGAAATAATATCTCCACCCCTTTTATGACTATGGGCATATTTCCTGGCGATCTTGATAGCCCCTTCAACCGATTCCGCCCCGCTATTGGTCATGAAAACACGATCCAGACCGGATAACCTTGCCAGTTTTTCAGATAATTCTACCTGGGGCCGGCTGGAATAAAAGTTGGAGATATGAATCAGGTTGGCCGCCTGTATCTGCAGAGCCTCCACTACCCTGGGATGACAATGACCCACATTATTTACCGCTATGCCGGCCAGCAAATCGATATACTCGTTGCCTTCCACATCCCAGACATGGGCACCCGCTCCCCTGGTAAGAGTAATAGGGTAGCGGTTAAATGTAGGGACATAATACTTTTTATCCTGTTGATAATAATATTGATTCGTTTCCATAAATTAATTGGTGATCAGCGTTCCTGTTGTTACTCCTTCCCTGACCGCAGTGATCTGCTCAGGTTTCGTTCCGTTAATGATCCTGGCCTTACGGGCCCCGTTCTTCAGGGCTATCAGGCAGGCTTCGAGCTTAGGGATCATCCCCCCCCTGATTTTTCCGGCTGCGATCATCGCTTCAATATCATCCGCCGCTATTTCTTTAATCAGCGACCCGGGATCCCGGACATCCCTCATCACCCCGTCAACATCCGTCAACAGAAGAAAATCATCGACACCCAGCGCTCCGGCAAGAGATCCCGCAAACATATCAGCATTGATATTGTAATCCAGCCCGGAAGGGTCGGATGCCAGGCTGGTGATCACCGGTATATATTGATTCGCCAGCAGAAGATCAATAAGTGATGTGTTGATCAGAGCAACATCGCCCACCTGCCCCAGATCAATTTCTTTTCTCTTTTCACCCTCATACTGAAAATGTTTCCTTTTCCTGGCCATTACAATATTGCCATCCTTTCCTGATAGCCCCACGGCCTTATGACCGGTCCTATTGATCAGATTGACCAGGTTACCGTTGACAGATCCCTTTAAGGCCATTTCAACATATTTCACAGCTTCAAGGGAGGTTTTTCGGTGACCGTCGATAAACTCCGAATCAACCCTGGCCATCTCGAGCATTTCCTTGATGAAAGGTCCGCCGCCATGAACCAGTACAACATCATTGTTATCTTCTCTTAAACGGCAGATATTTTCGATGATCTCCTTTTTAAGTTGATCATTGACCATGGCATTCCCCCCGTATTTGATTAATACACGTTTTCCGGAATGATTTTCACTCATAAAACAAACACTGATTTATCAGGTCCTTTTCGACATTAAATATTCATACAGTTTAGTATAGCCAGTGGAATTACCCCAGTGAAAGCGGTGACAGCTTTTGAACGCACAGTCGAAATGGCCGGCCATCCGTAATAGAAAGGCTAATGTAAGTAAAAACATTTAACAAGTAGAAATTTTATTCTATTGATCTGCAAATTTACAGGATTTATCCCTTAAATGCAGATTTAATCTGCTTTTTCGAGGTTTTCTGCTCCGTTTTTAAAAAAACAGGCTAAAAAATATCAAATTGATACCATAAAAATTACCGCAAGTTGATTGGTTATTGATTTGAAATATTTCAGCCGGCAGCTGATAATTTCTTGATTTTTCCCGGTTCACACCAAACATAATCTGTCTTTTCTTTGTTAAAACAAAAAATTAAATCATTAAAAACGTATTTATGGCAACAATCACACTCAAGGGAAATGCAATCCAAACGAAAGGAAATCTGCCGTCCCGTGGATCAAAAGCACCCGAATTTAGTCTTGTCGGTAAAGATCTCTCAGAATCAAAACTGGGTGATTATCTGGGCAACAGGATAGTCCTGAACATCTTTCCAAGCCTGGACACGAGTACCTGTGCCACATCCGTAAGAAAATTCAACGAGTTGGCCTCAAACCTTGATAACACAAAAGTATTATGTATCTCCAGGGACCTGCCTTTTGCTCAGAACAGGTTTTGCGGTGCCGAGGGACTGGATAACGTGATCACACTTTCTGATTTCAGGGCCGGTGCATTCGGGAAAGACTATAACCTGGAAATTCAGCATGGTGCACTCGCAGGATTACATTCCCGCGTAGTTATCGTTCTTGATGAAGAAGGAAAAGTGATCTATTCACAGCAGGTTCCGGAAATTGTGGATGAACCTGATTATGAGGCCGCGCTCAAGGCCTTAAAATAAATATCAATTATTATGATCCGGGCCTTCTCCGCAGGGCCGTTTCTGCCTATTAGCGAAGATGCTTAACTATTTGAAAAGCATGTTCGCTTTTTTCTTTTCACCTATTATCATTTTTACACATATCCCAGACCGATACCGGATTACTGATGGAACTATTATCAATCCAGGATGAAACCGAAGTCAGGATACCGGATTTTTACTGATTTGATCCTTTTATTCCTGATCTGATCCTTTCACTTAACGGGATAAAGGACCTGACTGGTTTTGATGGGATGAGAACCAGAGGTTCGAAAGCTCGCTGAAAGCAAGAATGGAGGAAGCCCTCCTTCGTTAAAATTTCGGAGGGCAAAAGAGGCCGGAGAATCAAGGGAAGATGAATTCACTCTGTATGGGTAGTATCCTGCCCGGGTATTACTGTTCTGGTTCTCAATCTTCCTCAGAGGTCATACGCAATACCGGTCAGTTGTTCAGACACCTCCCATAACCTGCTGGCCGTTACGCGGTCCTTTGCCTGAGGCGGGATTTGCGCTTCAGCAGGATATCCTGACATCTCCCTGAACCCACCTGGGCCGTAATAACCACCGGGTCTGGCTGTTGGGTCAGTCGCAGCAAACAACTGGGGCAGGGCACCTTTAGATGCCTTTTGAAAGATCCACCCAAAGAGGAACACGCCGGCCGTTTTCAGGGAACCGTTGATATCGGTGGCCTCATGAAGGTTGGTCATGGAAACACCCGGATGAGCAGCAAGACTGATGGTATCCAGTGCCCGTGCTTCCAGCCGGCGTTGCAATTCATACGTAAAAAGCTGGTTGGCCAGCTTAGTCTGCCCGTAGGCCTTCCAGGGCACGTATGACCTTTTACTCATCAGGTCATCAAAGTTGATCCTGCCTCTCTGTGCTGCAATACTGGACACATTGACGATCCGGCTATCCTCCGTTTGCAGGATGACATCCAGCAGTAGACTGGTAAGTGCAAAATGCCCCAGATGGTTGATGCCCAGTTGTAATTCAAAGCCGTCATCGGTGACAGCATAAGGGGTGGCCATCACGCCCGCATTATTGAGCAGTATATGTATCTTATCATAACTTTTATGCATATATTCACTGAAATCATGAACAGATCTCAGGCTTGCCAGGTCCAGCGGCTGCAGGTCAATGAGCGCCCTGGGATAAACCTCCAGGATCTTCTGTTTGGCTTCCACCCCTTTATCAAGGTTGCGGCAGGCCATCACAATACGGGCACCCTTTTCAGCAAGAGCCAGTGAAGACTCGAAGCCCAGACCGCTGTTGGCGCCAGTAATAACGATAATCTTACCTGACTGATCAGGTATATTATCAGTTGTCCATTTTTTCATAGTAACAGGTTATTCGTGCTGCTGATGATCTTTAATGGTATAACGGTTTCCACGCCAAACTGTTTACGCCTGTAAAAAATGAACCGGCAGCATATTCTGGTATAAAAAAACAGATCTCAGAACAACTGGATATTGGCCTCCCTGCATGCCTTCACCATTTGCTCCGGCCATACATTAGCCTGCACTTCACCAATATGGGCCTTCCGGAGATAAAACATGGCAAGCCTCGATTGACCGATACCACCGCCGATGGATTGAGGCAGCTCATTATTGATCAGCATCTTGTGAAAAGCCAGCCTGAGCCGGTCTTCAGTGCCCGTCAGTTTCAATTGTTCCTGCAAGGATTCCCGGTTAACCCTGATGCCCATAGAGGAGATCTCAAAAGCAGATTGAAGGACCGGGTTCCATAGGATTATATCCCCGTTAAGACCGCTATAACCATTTAAGGTGGATGTGATCCAGTCGTCATAATCAGGAGCCCTGCCATCATGTTTCTCTCCGTTTTTCAGAGTAGCCCCAATACCAATCACGAATATGGCCCCATGCTCTTTGGCATAAGTTTTTTCCCTTTCTTTAGGCGTCAGGTCCGGATACTTTTCCAGGAGCTCCTCGGCATGAACAAAGGTTATATGATCGGGGAGTACAGGTATTATATGGGAATAGCTCTCATAAACGACAAATTCCGTGCGCTTAATCACCTCATAGATCTTGCTGACGATCTTCTTCAGGAAATCCAGGTGGCGTTGTCTTTCATTGATCACCATCTCCCAGTCCCACTGGTCTACATACAGGGAATGAATATTATCCATTTCTTCATCCGGCCGGATAGCATTCATATCAGTATAAATACCGAATCCCTCCTGTATCTTCAGGTTGGCTAAAGCAACCCGTTTCCATTTAGCCAGAGAATTGACAACTTCCACTTCCTGGTTATCGATGTCCAGGACCGGAAAAGTCACCTTTCTTTCTGTTCCGTTAAGGTCGTCATTAATTCCTGTTCCTTTTAAAACAAATAAAGGAGCAGTAATTCTTAGCAATTTCAATTCAGAGGACAAGTGTTGCTGAAAAGTATCCTTGACCAGTTTTATCGCCAATTCAGTCTGATGGAGATCAAGTAGGGTTTTATACTGTTCGGGCACATAAAGTTTCATAGGGATTTTATTCTGTTATCTTCCAACCAGGATTTTTAACAAATATAAAGATTTGGTTGTTGAAATTTGCAACAGAACAATATAAAAAATGGTTGATTAATAATTTAATGGAAATACACTATAAAAAATCACAATTATTTATAAAATAAATTAAGATTTGAAAATTCAGGTCCGGAAATTCCTGCTATTCATTGGCAATCATTTTTCTTCATAACCATAGTATTTACTATTAAAAAAACAGATTGCCGTAAGGAATCAGCTGATTGGTTCTTCATACATTTTTAATAATATCCCATACAAAAGCCCTGACGCCTATCTCTTCATTGATCGCATCCAGTTTCTTCACTGCTTCAAGCAGGGGGTCGACCTTTTCCGCTTCGATCATAGTAATTACTGCTGAGTTCATCTCCGGCCAGGTATGTGATCCCAGGTGCGGATCACCATTTTCCGATCCCCTTCCTTTAACATCTTCCCATTTACTATAACCACGGATATCGAAATGATCCAGCATATATTCCACCCTTTCTGTATTGGCCTGGTTATAGATGATCATCACTGCTTTCATACCATCATGCATTTTGTTTAGCTATTTCCTTTTCTTTTTTATTCCTGCCATTCCCCAGAAATTTATATTTTTCCATCACCCTTTCTTTTTTACTACGCTGCATCCAACGCCCCAGGATGGCATAAAATACGGGAACCATGATGAGGGTAATAAAGGTTGATATCAGCAAACCGCCGATAACCGATTTGCCCATCGGGCTCCATATTTCGGATCCTTCACCCGTGCTTAATGCCAGCGGCAACATGCCAAGCATTGTTGTTATGGCTGTCATAAGTACCGGACGCAGGCGTGATCTTCCGGACAACCTGATGGCCTCATATAATTCATGCCCCCGGTCACGCATCAGATTGGTATAATCAACCAGTACGATACCATTCTTCACTACGATACCCACCAGCAATACCGCGCCCAGGGCTGCCACCACACTCAAGGTGGTACCGGTCAGGTATAAGGCCAGGAACACTCCGGTAAAGGCAAATGGGATGGAGATCATGATAATAGCCGGCATGATAAATGATTCAAACTGGGAAGCCATTACCAGGTACACCAGGATCAGGCTCATCAGCAGGAGCAGGCCCAGATCCATAAAAGCTTCTTCCATTTCCTCATAAGCGCCGCCTACGACCACCATCAACTCGGGAGGTATATCCTCTCCGGCAATCTCCGCCTTAATACTTTCTGCCAGTTCGCCGAGGGACACTCCATAGGGAGTGGCCGAAACGGTTACAAGCCTTTCCCTCCTCTTCCTTTCAATATTGGGGGGTGACCAGTATTCATCGATAGCAGCCAGTTCACCTAACAGGATACGCTGGCCCATGGGGTTGACGATCGTTATATTTTCGATATCGGTTATGGAGTTGCGATATTCTTCTTTCAGACGGACGATTATATCATATTCCTCCCCTTCTTCGCGAAAAAGTGTGGCAGTCATGCCGGCCACCTGGTTCCTTATCGACATAGATACCGTGGCCGTATTCAAGCCATGTTGGGACAACTTTTCCTGATCCAGTATTATCTTCAACTCAGGCTTATCTTTTTCACGGCTTATCTGGACATCACGGGCTCCCGGCACGGATTCAATCCTGTCGGCCAGTGTTTTCGCCAGCTGATTGGTTGTATTAAAATCATATCCGAAGATCTCTACGGCCACGTTGTTCTCCCCTCCCATACCCATTCCCGAGCTGGAAGTGACAACCGTGTAATTGATGATCTCCGGAAACTGACTTAGCTGCTCACGAAAATCGTCGGCGATAGTCCACACGTCACGCTCCCGCTCATCAACATCATGGAGGCGCATGGTATAATTAATGATATTGGATCCGGTCTGGGAGAACAGGCTGAACATGCTTCCTTCGTCATCAGAACCGGCAGATTCAGCATAGACAATAACTTCCGGATATCGCTCCTCTATAATACGCTCGATTTTCTCAGCCGTTTTCATGGTTTCCTCCACCCGCAAACCCGTCTGCAGCTCAATAGTTGCCATCACCCTGCTTTCATCGGCTTCCGGCAAAAACTCCGTTCCCACCTGACCCACCAGAAAGATAGAAGCGGCAAAAATGACAACCGAAAGGATAGTGACGATGAGTTTATGTCGCAAAGCCCAGCCCAGGGAACGGGCATACAGGTTATCAATTACATTCAGGCCCCGCCGGATAGTTCTTTCATGAGACAGCAGCCTGATTTTCCTTTTCTTATATTTTAAACGCAAAAGCCTGGAGCTTAACATAGGGGTAAGACTGATGGCTGTCAGGGTCGAAGTGACCACGGTGATGGTCACGATCCAACCCAACTGACGGAAAAGGACGCCCGTCATACCTGATATCAATGTGAGTGGGAAAAAGACAGCCACAATCACCAGGGTGGTCACAATCACCGAAACCCATACCTCATTGGTAGCATAGATAGCAGCCTCCCGCGGAGTACTCCCCCGCTCCACATGGGTGCTGATGTTTTCCAGGACGACAATAGCATCATCCACCACCATGCCGATCGCAATTGATAAAGAAGTCAGTGAAATGATATTGATGGAGTTATCAGTAATAAAAAGATAAATAAAAGACACGATCAGTGATATGGGAATGGTCAGGGCGATGATAAGCGTGGCTCTCCAGCGCCCGAGAAAAACAAGAACCACCATCACAACAAACATAAAAGCCCACATCAGCGTCCTGGAGAGGTTGCTGATGCTCCCCTTGATAAAATCGGAAGTGTCAAGGATCAGGCTTATCTTAACATCGGGGGGAAGGGTTTTCTTGAGTTCCTTTATCCGGGTCGTTACCTGATTGGCGATTTCTACGGTGTTCACACCGGACTGCTTTATAACAAATAACCGTAAACCCGGTTTGCCATTGATCTTTTCCTCTATGGTAAGATCTTTGATCGTATCCCTGACCATGGCCACATCCCTCAGATAAATGGATTTACCATACTGACTACCAATGACGATGTTGTTTAGCTGTTCACTGTCGGAAAACTCACCCTCCACCCGCAACTGATAATCCATCTTTCCCATCCTTACATTGCCGGAAGGTGTGTTCAGGTTCTCGGCACGCAAGATGCCGCCCAGTTGCTCAATAGTGAGCTTATAGGCGTCGAGCCTGATCGGGTCCACATCCACATAGATCTTCCTCCTGGGTACGCCCATCATGCCAATAGAAGCTATCCCGTCAATCCGGTTTAAGGGATTGACGATCTTCTCATCCAGTATTTTTTCAATGCCGGGATAGCTCTCCTCAGCGGTAACGGCATAAAAAACCACAGGGATCATATTAAAATTAAATTTAAATATCACCGGATTTTCACAATCCTCAGGCAGATAATCCTCGATCATATCAATAGCATCGCGCACATCGTTGGCTGCCCCGTCCAGGTTGGTCTCCCAGGCAAACTCGAGGTTCACGATCGACAAATTATCATAGGATACCGAAGTGATCTCTTTCAGATTATCGATAGCATTCAACTGGTCCTCCAGCATCCTTGTTACATTGTTCTCAATATCATTGGCGTTAGCTCCGGGGTAGGATGTCATGACAGAAATATACGGTGGTTCCAATTCCGGATACAGGTCGACAGGTAATTGGATCAACGAATAAAAGCCTACCACCATCAAGGCGGCAAATATCATTAAGGTGGTAATGGGACGGCTGACGGCACTTTTATAAATACTCATAACCTGATCATTACAATTTAAATATTATTCACGATCTGAATCGGAACCTGGTCCACCAGTTTAGACTGGCCGGTTACC
>CAZYDB010000061.1:10270-17812 GCA_964645995.1 uncultured Roseivirgaceae bacterium | reverse complement strand
ATGAGCATCTGATTTATAATAACCGGTGAATTCCTCACCCACATACAAAACCTCGATGCTCAAACCGGATAGCTTTTCCGACACTCCATCATATTGATCAGCACATCCTTTACAGGCCTTTACTATTATACCTGCCTCCATTAATTCTTTGAACCTGGCCTGCAGCTCCTCATTCCGGGCAAGTAACCGGGCCGAAGGGCCCCAAACGATGATAGTGATATCCTTCCACCAATCATATTTCCTGGCATTTAAAGTATACATACAGATCATCTTTAAAGCAACCTCGCGGTCATTACTCGTCCATAAAATGACCAGTGATCCGGTCTCGCTTAATGAATCACCGGAAGGACCTGAGGCTTCCGGTATGGTTCCGGCTGATGAATCTAAGGGGTTTAAGAAAAGGAAAAAGGAAATACATAAAAAACTGATGGCTTTCATAAAAAAAAATTATAGGATACATTAAAAATACTTAAGAGGCTACTCAGGGCATCCCTACTTGGTCTTCATCACATAGGCAGTAAATGATTCGCCGGCGCTTGTTTTAGCCTCCCGTGTTTCAAACTCCGTGGTCTGGTAATAATGTTTGACCAGGTTGTACAAAATATTATTAAGCACTACTTCATTCGATTTTCCGGCACTGCAGACCCTGTTGGACCATACGATTGTGTCGCCTATGGCGAGCAGATGCCCTTCGATTTCCTTGTATTCGATCTGACCGATATCAGCACCGATGGTAAGCCCCGAGGATCCGACCGGTAATTTCCTGATGGATTTGGTCCACCGGGAGAAATGATCAGACGAAAATTCCATCATTTCCTGGGTGAAATTCAGAAAACACTGGATGAAATCCTTCCCCGCCTGCCGGCAGACATATTCATTAAAATAAGCCAGGAAACCATCACCGGTAAATTTATCGAAGATGCCTATGTTTTTCTTGATCAGGTACCTGGATTGCTGGGTGAACTCGATGATCCGGTCCCTGAAATAATCGGCTGAAAGGCTGTAGGTCATCAGATCCTGCGACTTCCTTATATCTCCTACCACTACGATCGTTCTTGTGCGGGAGATCTCATCCTCGAGGTATTCCGGCATATCCTTTAACATATGATGCGGAAGATGCGTGTCCCAGCGGATCCGTGAAGTGGAAAAGCCGGTTTTGCCCTCAGACCATAAAGACGGAACTTCAATCTGGCGGTCTATATGCCTGCCGAGATACTGCTTTAGCCCCCATAAAATCCTGGATAATTCCTCATGGGTATCCGCCAGCGAGTCATAGGGCCATTCCGATCCGTTATTCTTCCATTGCTCGATTCTAGCCAGAAGGTCATCCATTATCGCCGTATTATCGGCATCGCTTATGTTGAGGGCCTTTGAGTTAAAAACTTTATCATCAAACGACCGGATGAGCCCGAGCCTTTCGATCAACCGTGTAACAAGATCCTGACATTGAGGCACATACATCCCTCCATCGGATAAATAACAAATCGCCCAGCAGGTTTCAAACGACTGGAGATAGATCAAAGCCTGGGTATAGTCTCTCTTTTTCATGCGTTTTGCAGGATCTTTTGCTACCCTGCTATCTACAACAATGATTCCGCGGTTCAATATACGAAAGAAAAATATAAAATAAACCGGTTATTTGCCGGAGTAGATAAAAATCGTCGTACTGGAATATTTCCATGGCAGGGAATACCGATATCCTAAGAATAAAAATTCTTTTAATCAGATAAGTTCACGGAACTTGGGTTAATGCCGGTGCTTTTGATGATTCGCTGTATATCAAAGCAAGTCGCCGGATCTGTTATAACAGGGAATGATCTCAGCCTGTGAGCGTAATAAGGTGTTAAATATGACAGGAAGGATGCTCTGTATAAATCATTAAGATTAAATACAACTTTACAGCTTTGCTTTCCGGTAATTAATAACAAAGAATTAACACCCGTTTTTATTAATTCATGAATTATTATTTTTAGGTTTGAAAAATAAAATTCAATTTTAATCATACGATTGACTCTATGCACTCATTATACACCCTTTTAATCACCATCATCCTTTTTGCCGTTTTTTCCTGTTCAAAACGTAACAACGATATAACGGTTTCGCTCCCTTCAGAGATTGCTCCTTCTTCAGGCGAGCAACTGGCAAAAGGTTTTGTATTTCATGATGAGAATAATAACCAGCAGAAAGATCCCGGAGAGCAGGGTATCAAAGGTGTGGCGGTTTCCAATGGCAAGGATATTGTTGTAACCGGTCCTGACGGAGAATATGGCCTGCCTGTATCAGACGATGCCATCCTGTTTGTGATCAAGCCACGTAATTGGATGACCCCTCTTAACGAAGTAAACCTGCCGCAGTTCTATTATCTGCACAAGCCCGGCGGATCCCCTTCTGATTATAAGTATTCCGGTGTTGCGCCTACCGGTAATTTGCCGGATGCAGTCAACTTCCCATTATACAAGGACAAAGGCACGGCGAATTACAAGATCGTAGTATTCGGTGATACCCAGCCATACAGCGCTGATGATGTGGATTATGTCGCTGAGGACCATATTCATGAACTCATCGGCAGAACAGACCTTACCTTCGGCATGACCATGGGAGATATCGTGGGCGACAGCCTTCCCTTGTTCAACCCATTGAACCGTGCCGTTGCCCTGATCGGCATCCCCTGGTACAATGTACTTGGCAACCACGATATCAATTTCGAGGCGGTGAGTGATGAGTTTTCTGATGAGACTTATGAAAGGGTTTTTGGCCCCTCTACCTATGCTTTCGTCTATGGCGATGTTCATTTCATCGTGGTGGATGATGTTATTTATCCCAGGGAACCCGGTGTGCGGGGGTATGTGGGCGGACTCAGACCCGATCAGCTTACCTTCGTTGAAAACTACCTCAAGGTAGTGCCTAAGGAAGATCTTGTCGTGCTCACCATGCATATCCCTTTGGTTGAACATGGGGAAACCTTCCGCAGAAGTGACCAGAAGAAACTCTTCGAACTCCTTCAGGGCCATCCCTATACGCTTTCCATCTCCGCTCACACCCATGTGATGGAGAACAAGTTCTTTCATGCCGATTCGACCGACTGGCAGCAACCTGTACCACACCATCATTTCAATGTGGGCACCACCTCGGGAAGCTGGTGGAACGGCATAAAAGGCGAAACGGATATCCCCCATACCATGATGCGTGACGGAACGCCAAATGGCTATTCCATTATCCGGTTTAACGGGGTGGAATACGTGATCGACTGGAAAGTGGCCGGCAGTCCGGCTGATCACCAGATGAATATCCATACGCCCAGAAGGATCGTAGCCGGTTCTGACGAAGATCCCAGGCTGACGGTAAACTTCTTCAACGGTAGTGAACGGTCAGTAGTTGAATACCGCGTACTCGGCCAGGAAAAATGGACGATAATGGAAAAGGTCGAAAAAACAGATCCCTACTATGTTAAACTGGCTGAACGGTGGGAGAATTTCCGTAAGCTGGGCCTGTTGGAACAATGGATGAATGATCCTGAAATGAAAGACAAACCCCTTCCGGGTACGCCACTTCCCAGGCCGCAGCTCTCAACACATCTATGGGAAGCATCGATCGGCACCGACTGGCCGGTTGGCCGTGTAGCCTTCGAAATCAGGGTGAAGGATATGTACGGTCGCACCTTCACCGATTATCATTCGGTGCGCATCGTCGCCACGGAGGCGGAAAGGTAGTAGCGCGAAGCCAGAAAGCATTTTTAGCTTGTAGCTTGTAGCTCGTATCTCGTAGCTTGTAGCTGTTAGCGCTATCATCGACTTCCATGTCCGTTTTCATCGGGATCTCGAACCTCCGGTTCTCAACTTCCATCCTCATTCCCGCTTTCTGCGGGATCTCCGGCTCAGGCCTCCGACTTCCATCCTCCATCTTCATTCTTCCATCCTCCTTCCTCCTTCCTCCACCCTCCATCTTCCATCTTCCACCCTCCATCTTCCATCTTCCATCTTCCATCCTCAGGCTATCATCTCTCCAAAAGTCTTCCGGCCCGCAAGCCCACGTAAACTTTTGGAGAGATCCATCTTCCTTCCTCCTTCCTCATACATCCTGCCGCCTACCACCTCAAATCAGGCATATCCCCATTTTTCCATGACCCTGAGGTCTTCCTCCATGCATTCGAGCGGTGTTTTCCCCTGATAGGATTCCTGCTCGATAACATATAATGAAGTGCCTCCTATCTTGCGACTGAGATCGGTTACTTCTTTTGTGCCAACCAACCCCTTTCCGAGAATGGTGCTCTCAAACCCATGCCCTTCGCTTTCACTTTTAATCATATCCTTCACATGAATGGTTCCAAAACGGCCCGGATACTTGCTCACCACATCCTTTGCTTTGGCTCCTGCGATGTACATATTCCCCATATCGAGCTGCATAACCACCTTATCAGCATCTGTATTCTGCATCATGATATCCCACATCACCTCCCCATTCAGTTTCTCGCTGAACTCAAAATCATGGTTATGATAACCAAATTGCATCCCGTACTGCTGACAGAGCTCTCCGCTTTTATTGAAGACTTCAAGAAAACGAAGGAGATCATCATAACTACCCCGCAGACTGGCATCCAGCCATGGGCTGACTACGAATTTCTGACCCATGGTGGCAGCATCCTCCACAGTATATTCCCATAGATCGGTAAACTCTTTTTTGGAAGCATCCCAGTGATTTTTGCCCAATACCGTATGACCGCTTGGCATCTTCAATCCAAGATCGTCAAGCACCTTTTCAAATTCAGAAGCGGAATACCCGTAAAATTTCCGGTCAACATAATTGGCATGTTCTACATGCTTGTAACCGAAACCGGCCAGGGCCTTGAGCGTGCCCAGCGGATCCTCCTTCATGTCTTCCCGCACACAATACAACTGAACGGCAACGGTTTCCCCGATTGTCGCGGAAGCCAGCAGCGATTTCGATAACAATGAGCTGCCGGCAATGGCAAAAGCACTCTTTTTAAGAAAATCTCTTCTTGAAGATCTCATGATATTTGTTGTTTTATGAAAAAATTATACAATTAAAAAATCATTGATTCTGGAAATGATAAAAATAGGTAATGGAACGTTAATTTCACCCGAAATTTCACATATTTTTCGCATAATGCCCTTCGTTTTCTTCAAATCCTTTTAACCTGGCGAAGTATCTTATTGAATATCACCTATATATCATAAAATTACGCCGAACAACAAAAATTTATGAATAGGTAGGTTAAAACCGCCTTCATTATTTGAAGAAAGAAAATCAAAAACTATCTTTAATCTAAATCCGGCACGCTAAATGCGGATCATTAAAACTCAAAAATTTACAACAAATAATGAAAAAACTATTATTTATTTTTTCCAGCCTGTTCCTTGCAAGTATTGATGCCTGTCCAGCACAGGATAGCAGCCTGAAAATGAATGTTTTATTTATTGTTTCCGATGACCTGAACAGCGACCTGGGAGTTTATGGATCGGAACGTGCCGTTACGCCTAACCTTGACCGCCTGGCTGAGATGGGCATGCGGTTCGAAAGCGCTTACTGCCAGTATCCGGTCTGTAATCCCTCCCGGAATTCCTTTCTCAGTGGCATGCGCCCCGATGAAACCGGTCTTCCTGAAAAATGGGAGTCATTGCGCTCCCTGGTGCCCGATGTTACCACCCTGCCTCAGCTTTTCAGGGAGAATGGCTACTATACCGCTTCCATCGGAAAGATCTTTCATATCGATGGCTGGGACAAACGATGGCCCGATGCCGGCTGGCTGCTAGGCGACTCGATCAGTTGGGATTTCCGGATCAATTGCCCGCCGGCTGAACAGGGAGAGCGCCGGATGCCTCCATTCCCGAGAAAAGGCATCCGTATTGATTTCCCCGGTTTTTCGGGACCTATCGATTATGGCATGATCTCCTTCGAATCCGACCTCGCACAGGACGACGGCCAGGCCACTCAGGAAGCTATCAGGCAGTTGGACCTTCCCAAAGACAAACCTTTCTTCCTGGCTGTCGGTTACAGGAGACCTCATGCCCCGTTTATCGCCCCGGAAAAATACTTCTGGCCCTATGAGCTGAACACCATGGAACTACCGGACCCTGGCGACCGGTCGGATGTAACCGACCTGGCCTTCACGGTACATCCCGCCAATTACGGGGAACCTGAAGAAATGAAAAAGATGAAAATGTGTTACCTGGCCAGCGTCTCATTCCTTGATTCCCAGGTAGGAAGGCTGATCCGCTCCCTTGAAGAACACGGACTGATGGAAAACACCATCATTATTTTCTTCTCAGACCATGGATTTCATCTCGGTGAACATGGCCAGTGGCATAAATTCACCCTTTATGAGCAATCCACCCGGGTACCGCTCATGGTACGGGTGCCGGGCATGACAGCTCCCGGGTCTGTCAGCAACCATAGCGTGGAATTGATAGACCTCTTCCCCACCCTGCAGGAACTCTGTGCCCTGCCGGACCCTAACCAGCAGTTATCTGGCCGTTCCCTGGTCCCTCTAATGGAGGATCCTTCCGCTCCCTGGGAAGAACGTCCGGCATATACGCAGGTCCGCCGCGGCCGCGATGAAAACACCATCATGGGATATACCGTCCGTACGGAAAGTTTCCGATATAATGAATGGTGGACGGAAACAGATACACCGGAACAAGTGGCCACCGAGCTTTACGATCTGAAAAAGGACCCGGAGGAAGAAGTGAACGAGACGGACAATCCTTCCTATAAGGTTGCGAAGAATCAATTAAGCCTATTACTGATGGATTACCGGAAAAAGTAGTTTTATTAATAATAACCCGCAGAACCGGTAACAGGAACAGGAATATTGGAAAAGAAATGGTTTTTGCTTTAGCTAACATGCTGCTTACCCACCCCTGCAACCTTTACGACTGTGTGGCAATGGCCTGGAATTTCGATGGTCATGAAACAATCTGGTCAATTTAAGGGTTAAAGAAAGGATATTAAAACACTTATATTTTATACGGTTTTCTAAAGTTTAGCCTATTTTTGTAGGATTGATTAGAAGCAAAACATAACCTGATGATAAATTTAAAACGAATATACTGGCCGATATTTCTGTTCATTGCCATTTACCAGATCGCCGTGATTGCCGCAGTTCCCTTTTACTTTTATTTCACGCCTCCTTCATGGGACATCGTTCTGATAACATTTATCCTGGTATTTCTGACCGGCATAAGCATTACTGCCGGTTATCACCGCCTGTATTCACACCGGGCCTATGTAACCAACAAATGGGTGGAAGCCCCCCTCATTTTTCTAGGCACCATGGCCGGCCAGGGAAGCATCCTTCGCTGGGCCAACGATCACCGGTTGCATCATAAGCATGTCGACACAGACGATGATCCCTATTCCATCAATAAAGGCTTTTGGTACGCCCATATCTTATGGCTCTTTGAGAAGCGGGACCCCATCAAGCCGGGCCTCGTTGCTGATCTGATGAAAAACAAACTGCTTGTGTTCCAGGACAGGCATTACGGCACCCTCTTCTTCTTAACCAATGCGCTGGTTTCGGCGGGC
>CAZYDB010000061.1:0-10260 GCA_964645995.1 uncultured Roseivirgaceae bacterium | reverse complement strand
GGGCATCGGATGGTGGCTGAATGACTTTACCGGAGCTTTTTTCATGGTGTGGTGGGTAAGGCTTTTTATCGTTCATCACAGCACCTGGTTCATCAACTCACTGGCACATACCTGGGGTTCAAAAAGTTATTATAAAGAACTGTCAGCCGTTGATAATTACCTGATATCGATCCTTACCTTTGGTGAAGGCTATCATAATTACCACCATTATTTCGCCTCTGACTATAGAAACGGCGTTAAATGGTATCATTTTGATCCCACCAAATGGCTGATCTGGGTTTTGAATAAAGCCGGGATGGCCAGAAACCTGAAACGGTTCGACGAATACCGGATCAAGAGACAGATCCTGAAAAATGATAAAAACCTCCTCAACGATCGTTTGCGAGAACTGACCTATGTTAAAAGGGATGAGTTGGAACAGAAGATCATAGAAACCTTCGAATCTGTCTCAGAAAAGATGAATGAAATAAAACGCCTCAAAGAGCGGTATATGGAATTCAAGGAAGCCAATAAGCCAGGTAAGGTCATTGAGGACCTCAGGCATGAGATCGACAGGATGCAGCGAAAACTATCTGACGACATAAAAGCCTGGCAGAACCTTTTCAACGGGATCATGAAGCTGAAACCGATCCCGGTAAAAATATAAGCGGCTTTTTCGTGTTCCTTCCAGCCGTAAAAGTATCCTCGATTCTTTATTAAATAAGCGTCCTGTTTTAGTATTTTTATCCATCAACTATTGAACAGGCGATGAAATCATTCAATAATATCTTTGCGATAAGTGACTTAACGGTCACTTTCCTGTCCTGTACTCCCCAATACCCTGCTGATCAGCCTCAGGAAAACAATGCCATCCGGTCTGTCTCCGATTCCTATAAGCCTCCAGTCTTTACGAATGATAACCGGGTGGAAAGGATACTTGGAATCACCCCTGACCTCAGGCAATTGATCGAAGACCATTCCGAAGCAAGGCATATCTCCGGGGTTGCCTGGGGCATTGTGGTTGATGATGAACTGGCAGAAAGGCAGCAGCAGGTGGCGGACCTGATAAGACATTGGGACGAAGACCTGGAAAAGGCTATCCTGTCGGAAAATCTCTATCTGGATAAACCAAGGGAACAACGGATGACTGAGGTGAAACAAGTACTCGATCAGGCAGGTCCGATCCAAAGCATCGGAGCGATGGAGCCATTCAATCAGTTGCGGGGAAAGTTCGACATGACAACAGGAAAAGGCAGTATCCTGGTTTTCTTCACCCTGACCCCGGAAAAAGAGCCGAAAGTCCAGTTTTTATCTGTATCCTTTAAACCCGGTCAGCATTTTAATTGATTATAGAATGATTGAAAAATACAGGTCAGAAAAGAATCCGTCCGGTATCCAATGGGGCATCATCGGCGCCGGGGATGTCTGCGAGGTGAAAAGCGGCCCCGCATTCGGTCGCATTGAAAACTCGGAACTGGTGGCCGTCATGCGGCGGGATGGGCGGAAAGCAGCGGATTATGCCCGGCGGCATCAGGTACCCAAATGGTATGATGATGCGGATAAACTGGTCCGGGACCCGGACATCAACGCCATCTACATTGCGACTCCGCCCCATGTCCATAAGGAATATACCCTGAAAGCGGCCGAAGCGGGCAAGCCCGTCTATGTGGAAAAACCCATGGCCCGCTCGCATAGCGAATGTTTAACCATGGTGGAAGCCTGCAAAAAGGCCGTGGTTCCCTTATTCGTAGCCTACTACCGGAGGATGCTGCCCAATTTCCTGAAGATCAAAGAACTTATTCATGAAGGTGCCATAGGGGATGTGCGCTACGTGGATATTAAGTTGATCAAGACCCTCGAACCAGATATCGTCGGGGCCAGTGGCCAGGAAGATAACTGGCGTATTTTCCCGGAGATCGCCGGCGGGGGCTACTTTTACGACCTGGCCTCCCACCAGCTCGATTTTCTTGATTACCTGTTCGGTCCAATTAAAGAAGCCAAAGGGTTGGCCGGGAACCAGGCCGGTTTATATCCGGCCGAGGATATCGTGACCGGTTCTTTTCATTTCAAGAATGGTGTGATGGGCCAGGGTATCTGGTGTTTTTCCTCCTCGAAAGTATCCGAAAAGGAGATTACGACCATCACAGGCAGCAAGGGCGAGATCCGTTTCTCCTTTTTCGGAGGATGGTCGGTGACCCTGGAAGTGGAAGGCAAAGAAAAGGAGATCATGACCTTCGAACCACCCCGGCACATCCAGCAGCCCCTTATCCAGTCCATCGTCGACGAACTGCTGGGCAGAGGCAAATGTCCCAGCACCGGAGAAAGCGGCGCCCGGACGAACCGGGTGATGGAACAACTCTGCCGGCGGGTGGACTGAATATCTAAACCCTCTGCCGCGTGATATTCAACCGCAGACCAGGTATTCCGCCAACTTCATACTTCTTCTCCGCTTTATACCGGACTGCTTATACAGGCTGGTATATTGCTTAGGGATATTATCTCTCCAAAAGTCATCCACACACAAACCAATACACACTTTTGGAAAAATCCGCATTTATGGCACAAGCCTGGCCGGCTATAAGCGGGTAACCCGGCACACCAACCGATCCAAAAACTTGCAACAGAGAAGGATCCTTGTAACAGGAATATATTTTTTATACGTATGTTTTTTATAAAATATGTACGTATAATGTGATTTTTATACGTATAAATTATTAAGTATTTGTACGTATACGGCTGACTGTTATTGATATTCGGATATTTGAATAATAGATTTCCATTGCAGTCAACATCGTCTCTCATTCGGATAAAAGGCAACGAAACCCTGCTAAAAACATTGTTTTCAGGCATTTTAGGCAGGTTTAATGAAGAATTATCCGGTAATGTCAGCGGGGGAAACTTCTTTTGACAATCGCAAACCTGACCAGGGGACTCATCTTAAATTTGATATTTTCGTGGAAAAAAAATATTTCTTTGAACAATATAAAAAATTTTATTTTGTTTTATTTCCGAGAGATTACGCTTGCCACCATTGTTTTCGGCATCAACAAATCATGCCGGCCCTGTTGCCGGGCACCTTTCAAACGCTGAAGTTCCGGAACCCGGAGCTCGTAACTCTGCGGCGGGATGAAATCAACCAATCTCCAAATCTTTAATGATTTGTACCGAAGGTGGGAATCGAACCCACACCCCCGAAGGGACACGATTTTGAGTCGTGCGCGTCTACCAATTCCGCCACTTCGGCATTATTTTAAAGAACTATACTTCCTAAGCGCGCCTACCAGTTCCGCCACTCAGGCATATTATTATTACACGACAACAAAATAATCTAAATCTTTTATGGCGGGACGGGCCTGCCTGTTCCGCCACTTCGGCTTCGGTCTCCGTAGCCCTGGCGAAGGAGACCACAGACACTCTTCGACAGGAGCGAATCTCTTTTACCAAGACTCAAGACGACCCCAAATTTAGCGCATACTTCAAATAAATAACAATAAAACCTATTTTTTAAATTCAGGCAATGTCCAAAGTGAATATGCTTCCGGTGGAAGGGCGAAAAACCGCTTCGTCCCCTTCCATATCTCTTGGAAGAGCGCTGAATGCCTGTACTTATCCAGGGCCTCTTCATCAGTCCATTGGCTATAGGATATAAAAACCGTGGGCTGGTCATTCTCTCGCCACAGCTCGAGATGATGACACCCATCAAATTTTCTGATCTTCTGTTGGGAAGCTTTATAAAAGTCCAGGAAGCGGTCCACTTCACCCTTCCTGAACGTCATTTTTACAATCCTGATAAGATGCTGTTTATTCATTTTCTATAAAATTAATAGTTACAGGGCTGTCGTAGCCCAATCCGATTAATTCCGATGCATTACCTTTATTGATCCCTATTTCGAGCAAGTCGAGGCTGTTAAAAAGGACCACGCATTCACCGGGTTCCACCGATGGGTAGCCGGTATGGATCCTGCTGACCGTCTCTCTGCTGAACTTGACGATAAACGGCCGGTCATTATGCAATACATCAAAAATTTTCTTTTCTATATTGGTAATGAGGTTACCGAAACTATCCACACGAATCACATTCCCGTTGATCTGTTTTTTTGTTGCCTTGATCTGCCTGCCAAGCAACTTTTTATAATCTTCGGTATATTTCCCCAGATCGTTTACATTCTTGCCGCTGGCCAGATTGGCAGCCACCGGCCCCAGGATATCACGGGCAGGAAAAACCGGGTTAACGGGCTCCGGAAGGTCTATTTCCGATACGAGGGCCGGGGTTTCATCACTGATCAGACTAAGTAATCCATTATCCGCACCAACAAATAAATGATCCTTCAACTTAAGAATAATATATTTCCCGGCCGGGGTACCGGCAGCATCCACAGCAACCAGGTGAACGGTACCTTGCGGGAAATCCCGGAACACCGACTTCAGCACAAAAGCGCCATGCGCGATGTCAAAAGGCGCTATCCGGTGACTGATATCCATGATCTGCAAGCCGGGGTTAATACTCAGTATCCTGGCTTTCACCGCAGCAACATAATGATCTTCCTCCCCGAAATCCGACATAAAAGTGATGAGAGCCATAAAAGAAAAAAATAATAATTTATGTAATTTTGTTAAAACAAAAGTAAGTATTTTAATAGTAATTTATAAATTCGGGAAATAACACTTTATACATTTGGTAGAAAAGATCATTACACTAGAAAATATCTCCTTACTCGACTTCCTGGGTGTTGAAAACCAGAACATTTCTGAGCTTTCCACCCATTTTCCTTCCAGCAAGATCATATCCAGGGGCAATGAAATAAGAATCAAGGGAGAGACCAGGGATATCATCCGTATCAACGACATCCTGAATTCGCTGCTCGACCATTACCATAAGTTCGGGCGTGTTACCCAGGATAATGTCAAATCCTATATTGACCGGGATACTATGGATGAAGTATCCATCGCTGAAAATGTACTGATCTACGGCACTCGGGGTTTTATCATCAAACCAAAAACGCCGAACCAGAAAAAACTGGTAGAGGTGATCCATAAAAAAGATCTTGTATTTGCTTTGGGGCCTGCCGGAACGGGTAAAACCTATATTTCCGTGGCTTTGGCGGTAAAAGCATTAAAAAATAAAGAGGTGAAAAAGATCATCATCACAAGGCCGGCGGTCGAAGCAGGAGAAACCCTGGGCTTCCTTCCCGGTGACCTGAAAGAAAAGATCGACCCCTACCTCCGTCCGGTCTATGATGCGCTGGATGATATGATCCCTTATGAAAAGCTGAAATATTACCAGGAAAACAGGATCATCGAGATTGCCCCACTGGCCTACATGCGGGGGCGTACGCTTAATGATGCATTCATCCTGCTGGATGAGGCGCAGAACACCAGCCCAATGCAGATCAAGATGTTCCTGACCCGTATGGGCCCGAATTCGAAGGTCATCATCAATGGCGACCTCTCGCAAATTGACCTGCCCAAACATACACGGTCCGGTCTGCATGAAGCTATTGACATTCTGAAAGACGTGAAAGGAATCGCTTTTGTCAATTTTAATGCAAAAGATGTTATTCGTCATAAAATCGTCAAAGATATTATTGAAGCGTACGGAAGAGCTTTTTCAGAAGAAGATAAAACCTAAGAAGATTGATATCCATTAAGCGAATAGAAAACCGGCAGGACCTCAAAAAGGCACAGGAAATACGTCATACTGTATTTGTGATCGGTCAGCACGTACCCGTTGAAGATGAGATCGATACCTTCGAAAACCAGTCATACCACTACCTGGCCTTTATCAATAATAATCCGGCAGGAGCAGCCCGGTGGCGATACACAGATAAAGGGATCAAGCTGGAACGCTTTGCCGTACTGAAAGAATACCGGGGCAGCGGGATCGGCTCAGCACTGGTGGAGAAAGTCCTGCATGATATACGCCAGAACCCGGAATCTAAGGGGAAAACCATCTACCTGCATTCACAACTGGAAGCCATCCCCCTTTACCGGAAATACGGCTTCCGTAAACAAGGGGATCTTTTTGAGGAGTCCGGGATCATGCATTATGAAATGATTTTGGGATAAAAGATACCCTGCCTTCGACAGGGGAACTTTGGGGCATGATCCGGGAAAAGCAATGCCTGTTTTTCCCGCTACTCCCCGGCATTCATCAGGCAGCAGCCAATTGTTTTACAGTCGACCGGCTGTCGCATGGGCAGGTTCCCATCCATACTTTCAGGCTGACCGGTGGTTTATCCTTTCAACTGCTGGACCGGTATCACCCCGGCGGATATAATCAATCAAAAAATCTTGCCTGCTAATCCTTTTTTTTGTTAATTAAATCCTGGTAATCGTTCAACCATGCTATACTGGACAAAATATCCTTTTATCCGGATCACTATATCTTTTCTGGGAGGTACACTCATCAGCCCGCACCTGACCCTGTCCCCGGAACTACTCATGCTTATCATCATGATCCTCCTGGTCCTTTTTCTGGTGGCTCTCTTCAAAATCCCGAAAAAACATTTTCATCGTCACCAGCTCCTTATCGTCCCCCTGCCTTTTACGATCCTGTTTTTCCTGGGGATCATGAGCGTAAAGCAAAAGGATCCACGGGAAAATTCGGATCACTATTTGCATCACCAGCCCTTCAGCTACTATACAGTTTCGCTGACTTCAGCGGTTGGCCATACGGAAAACTATGTTAAATACAGGGGATCATTATTGCGCGCCCTCAAGGGAGATTCCTGGCTGCCGGTGCGCGGCAAAATACTGGTCTATATACCCGCTGACGATCCCTGCACGGCTGGTGATATCCTTTTACTTAAAGGAAGCCCAACCCTGACCGGGCCACCCCTTATCCCCTATCAGTTCGATTACCAGCGTTACCTCAGGAACCAGCGGATCCATGCCACCCACTTTGCCGGTGCGGATGAGCATCTTATCATAGGACATGTCAACAAGAATACCTTGATTACCCTTGCCGGCAACGTTAGAAAGAAAATGTCGGATATCCTCCGCTCTTCGTTGCGTAAAGAGCCTGTCCGCGCAACCATGGTGGCTTTGCTTACCGGTCAGCGTGATGATATCGACCCGGAGACTTATGAGGCCTTTTTAGATGCCGGGGTTGTCCATGTGCTGGCAGTATCCGGTCTGCATGTTGGCATTATTTATCTGCTGCTGATGGCCCTTCTTAAGCCGCTGGGTGCTACCAGGGGAGGTCGCCTGCTCCGCTTGTTTCTGATCCTTGCATTTCTCGTGTTTTTCGCTTTCCTGACCGGGTTGACAGCCTCCGTTATGAGGGCCAGCCTCATGTTTTCAATTTTGCTGATCGGTAAAACGATCAACCGGTCCAATAATTCCCTGAATGCCGTCTTCCTTTCCGCCTTTATCCTGCTGGTGATCGATCCTCTGATGATCTATCATGTGGGTTTCCAATTATCGTACGCAGCCGTGCTGGGCATCATCCTTTTTCAACCAATCATCCGGTCGGCCTGGAACCCTGAGAACCGGTTGATCCGGTGGTGCTGGGATCTGGAATCCGTTTCTCTGTCCGCTCAACTGGCTACCCTGCCGCTTACTTTGTTTTATTTCAAGCAATTTCCTGTATATTTTTTCATTTCTAACCTGCTCGCAATACCTTTCGCCACCTTCATCATCCCTGCAGGGATCCTCTTACTGGTGTTTCACCCCGTAACAATTATTGCCGGGGTCATAGCCCGCGTTATCGATCTATCGGGATCGTTATTTATTTTCTCAATGAAGATGATCCGGCAACTACCCGGCAGCACAATCGATCCTGTTAACCTTAGCCAATGGGGGGCAATTCTTTCCGGCATCATTGTCTTGCTGCTGCTGGCCATGCTTTACAGTAAAAACTGGAAATACTTATTTGCCATGATCTTAGTTCTTTCCTTGCTGATCACCAGTGATTACCGGGCCTATTTCAAACAAAAGCAGGAGAAAAAAATAATATACTTCCGGATTCCGGGAGAAACCTGCCTGGGACTGGTGAACGGGCACAAAGGCTTTCTGATCACGGATGCCACTGATCCGGCCGAATTTAAGAAAATCAGATACTATACAGAAAATTATGGTATCCGTGAAAACCACCCATTCCATATTATTCCCATCAGGGAACTTGCGCAACAGATCCCCTGCAAAAAAACAGACCCGGGATATCTTATCACCTGGCAAAATCTGGTCATAGGTTTTTTTCCTGACCAGAAAATCAAAGACCGGTCAGCTACAGACCTTGCCCAAGCTGACCTCATGGTTACCCCTGATTCATTGTTAATTAATCCCTCCCTGTGGAGCGGCTTAAAAGAAAGGTATGCCGGTAGCAAGAGAGGCAGCCGGTATTCCAAAAGAGCCGGAAAAGATGTTTTACTTGATAAAAAAAAGGGAATGATAACTTTTTCATGGTCCCCTGAATGAAATGATCCCGCAGAAAGCGGGAATGAGGATGGAGGAATGAGGATGGAGGATGGAGGATGGAGGATGGAGGAAATACGTTTCCTCTATTCTCCCCTTCTCCCCTTCTCCCCTTCTCCCCATCTCCCCATCTCCCCGCATTAAAGTTACCGTCTTCGCTGGCATCTGAATTTACAGAGAGGGCCCGGGCAAAAAAGTTTTTTAGACGGTTAATTTTGACTATTTTTATGGAGATTAAAAATTATACACGACCATGAGAAATTTCATTCTGACTATCGCTTTGATTTTCATCCCCCTGATCATTGCACCAGCACAGACCATTACACTGGACCGGGGATTTGAATCACTTACGGTTGGGATAACATCCGAAGCAGTTGAAAATTATATCGGGTTCAAGGGGAAAACGATCAGCCGTCAGGAATATATTGATACCCGGTCGAATGAAGCAGATCTTTCATCCAGGCCGGCTTTCAGAATGGAATTTGATGAATGTATAATTTATAACCATATCATGCCCGTACCCGTAGCCGAGGTATTTCTAAAAGACAACCGGGTTATCAGCATTGAGATCAACAGCTTGCCATCCTTCTCAAGACCGATCTGTCTTGAGACACAAACCATGGAAGGAGTAACCTTCTGGCAATCAAAAGAAGAGATGCTCCAGGTGCACGGGGAAGCTTACCGGGAAGTAAAGGGTCCAGACAATATCACCAATTATTATTACGACTCCAAAGGCACCGGCTTTGGCCTGGCTAACGATGAGATCCGGATCATCTATTTTTTTGAGCATTGAAAACCGGTCAACTAGTGATAAAATTATATTCCTGATCAATAAAGTAAGCCCGAAAGTCTTTTATCAACCTCCGGGCTCGTACTAACCATGCAACACTTTTTTCTTATTTGATATTTTTCTCTACCAAAACAGCATCCTGCCTGATCCTGAATATTACCCTGTCGTCCAGCGGTGGATTAAATGAATATACTCTTGAAAAATCCTTCCCGGATTCAATGGTATCTTCATAGATCAATCCGGTCCTGTCATCATAAATATCCACGTAAACCGGTTTTTTCTGGACGCCCCTGACAATCAGCTTGAAAGACTCCCCTTCTCCCAATTTATCTAATGAAACATTCAGATCACTCACCTCATGCCGGTGAATAATGTTCTTGCTTATTTTGCCCCTGGAGGACCATATTTCAAACCGGTACTGGCCATCAGGCAGTTTACTGAGATCATAGGCCCGTTCGAAACCGTTGTTATTCCTGATTTTCTCCGAATAGACCAACTGATTTTTTAAATTAAAGATCCTCACTCTTACAGATTCGGATTTTTTCAAGGGATATATCAACTTATATTTTGAATAATCAGATTCAATTATACGGGTACCATACCGGCCATTGTCATTTTCAAAAACATCCACCAGATCCTGAGCCACTCCATAACCCGTTGCCAACAGGGTTATTACCATAGCAATAGTTAAATTCTTTACTCTTTTCATACACATATACTTTAAATTACAATTGAAACAAAATTATAATTATTTTATTAGTATAAACGCATTTATAGAGTTATATGTTTATTATATTTTTATTAATTATATTACTTTTTTAATATATTTAAAATGAAGGCATTTATTAGAAGCAATTTTTTACAATTGATAATTATACAGGGCTGATTTTAATAATATTTTAAATCTTGCCAATATTATAGTCAAAAACAAAACTATATTCTGTTAACGATTAAATAATATAGGTATTATTTTGAATCTTACTATAGGGTATAACAACTATTGGAATTATTAACCCAATTATTCATGAACTATCCTCAAAATAAACCGTCTTTACCATTTAAAATATTTATTATCA
>CAZYDB010000060.1:0-17826 GCA_964645995.1 uncultured Roseivirgaceae bacterium | reverse complement strand
GCGGGTAAAAATCCAATTAATGTGGATATTGTTTTGCAACTGGACGAATCGATTGGAGAAGTGCCGCTGATTGCAGAGGATTTTTCTAGGGTGATTTTGAACCTGTGTAATAATGGTTTTGATGCGATGAAGGAGAAGGTGACCGGGGCCGGTGAACCCTACCTGCCCAAACTTTCTGTTCGAACAACATCAGAAAACGGGAAAGTCACCATTGAAATCGAAGACAACGGCCCCGGCATCCCTGATGCAATCAAAGACAAAATTCTGCAGCCGTTTTTTACGACAAAAAAGGGAACTGAAGGAACCGGTTTGGGGCTGAGTATTACGCATGATATTATAAAAGCGCATGGCGGGGAGCTGAAGGTGAAGAGTCAGGAGGGTGCGGGCAGTAAGTTTATTATTTTATTACCAGTAGTATAGTGGAAATGTTTCGTACCTACGGCACTCAGTCAGTTTGTAGTAGTGTTTCGGTTCCACGGATTGAAATCCGTAGTTACAAATTGATTCGAGCCTAGCGGCTCTGAAGTGTGGCTGATAAGGATGGTGACTTGATATAAGGGGCGTAGCCTTGATCAGTATTGTAAAAAGTGAAGTAACAAGAACGAGAGCCGTAGGCTCGAAACATATGATAATATATCTAAAAAAAACTGACATGGCAAACACCTATCACCAAATCTACCTCCAGATAGTCTTTGCAGTCAAGTATCGTAGAGCAGTACTGGACAAAGCCTGGAGAAACCAACTTTTTGGTGTAATTGGTAACTTGATCAATGAAGCCAATTGTAAAACCATCATTGTAAATGGTGTAGAAGATCATGTGCATTGTTTCTTGGGATTAAGGCCAGTTGTATCAGTTTCAGAACTGATGAAAACGGTAAAAGCCAAATCTTCCAAGTATATCAACGATCATAAACTAACTCCAGAGCATTTTGAATGGCAGGGGGGCTATGGTGTATTTTCATATCACCTGTCATTGGTGGATATGGTTTTTAAATACATCCAAAATCAGGAAGCGCATCACAGAGTTCAAACATTTGGTAATGAGTATCTTGGTCTATTGAAGGAATTCAAAATTGAATATGATGAACAATATATTTTCCAGAACCTGATTTAAAACCAACTTCAGAAGTAAAAGCTTAACCTTTAAAAGACTTGTTCTATGAATACGGAATCTGTGGCAATACGTGATTCAGAAGATTTATGATATTGTCAAGGCGCATGGGGATGAATCAAATATCCATGGCCAACAAAAAAGTTTATATTTAAATGATTAAAATGAAAGCAAAATCAATCAAAGGAAGAACTACGAAAGAAGTGGATCTGGCATTAGAAAACAGTCTGGCCGAAGGGTTTAAACCCACATTGGCCATTGTTTTTATATCCATAAAACAAGACCGGAAGGCAGTCTGTAGCATCCTTGCCAAATACGATATAGAGGTATTTGGTGCAACGTCTTGCGGGGAATTTGTCAATGGTCACCAAACCCTTGGAGAAATAGCCGTTCTTTTGCTTGATCTGGATCGATCCTGTTTTTCAATCCTCTTTGAAGACATCGGTAGCCGAAGCGTACAACAAGCCGCTGAAGACCTTGCCGGGGCAGCAATTGCCAAATTCGAAAATCCTTCCCTCATTCTATGCAGTACCGGGGTCGACCAGGACGGTGAGTTTCTGGATGGGGTGACACTCGTCCAAAGCCTTGAAGCCGTGTTAGGGCCGAATCATATATTTTTCGGAGGGATGGCCGGGGACGATATGACCCTGACCGGAACTTTTGTCTTCACCCAAAGCCAGGAATCAAGTTTTGGACTACTTGCCATTGTCCTCGATTCCGCAAAAATAATGACACAAGGCATGGCCATTACAGGTTGGAAACGATTGGGAATTTCCAGGAAGGTTACCCACGCCAAAGGAAATCTGCTTTATTCCATAGACGATAAGCCTGCAGTAGAAATGTATTTAAAATATCTGGGAAAAGGCGATAAGGTTGGAGATCAAGAGTTTAATCTTTTGGATGAGTTGACTTTCAATTTTCCATTTATTGTTGAGCGAGATGAGTCCGGAGAAACCCTGATCAAGTCGCCCATGAGCATTGATCAAGAACAGAATGCCCTGGTCATGGATATGGAAATGGAAGCGGGAGAAGTTTTTTGGTTCTCCGTTCCTCCCGATTTTGATATTGTAGAGGAGATTATCAATGAGGCAACAGAGGTGAGAAATGCAGCATCAGAAGATGCCGATGCACTATTGATTTTCTCCTGTGCCGGTAGGGAGCCCGCTCTGGGGCCTTTAGTAACGATGGAAAATGAAGGATTGGCTGAGGTGTGGAATAGCCCAATGGCAGGCTTTTTTACCTATGGAGAATTTGGAAGGGCCAGAAACGGGCGTCAATATTTTCACTCTACTGCTTGCAGTTGGGTGGCTTTGAAAGAAAAATCATAAACGTAATAACCATTAATATGAAAGCAAAAGCAATCAAGGGGAAATCAAAGGAAGAAATTAAATCGGCACTTCAAAGCTGCATGGCCGATGGCTTTAAACCAACACTGGCCATTGTGTTTTTATCCGTTTCACAGGAAAGAACCGCGGTTAGCAATATGCTGGATGAAAAAAATATCACCATTTTTGGTGCCACCGCAAGTGGTGAGTTCATCGACGAAGAGGCTGAAAAGAATTCGACGGTTGTGTTGCTTCTCGACATGAAAAAAGAACATTTTCAACTCTATCTGGATGAATTTCCCGAAAATAATTATCGTGAAATAGCAGCAGCCATCGCTCAAAAAGCTAAATCAAAGTTTTCAAAACCGGCCTTCCTGATCTCCGGCAGTCACATGGAAACAGATGCCGAGCAATTGCTTTTCGGGTTTGAAGATGCGGTGGGCAAAGATGTGAATGTTTATGGCGGCATGGCCTCCGATGATTATACATTTACCGAGCAGTTTGTTTTTACCAATGGTAAGGAAACTAACCGGGGTATCGTTGCGCTGGCACTCAACGAGGACAAAATCATGATCCGGGGAAAGGCGACTTGTGGCTGGAAAGCCGTGGGCACGGAAAAAACAGTTACAAAAAGTGAAGGCAACCATGTTTATACGATAGAAAACATTCCTGCTGTAAATATTACAACAAAATATGGCGGCCTTGAAAACCTGACACCGGATAACGAGGGCGCATTATTGGAAATGGCGGCCAATCTTCCTCTGCAACTCCAGCGCGATAGAGGCGATCCCGTTATGCGGCCCGGACTGGTGGTGGACTGGAGCGACCGCTCTTTTTATACCAGCGGGACGGTTCCCCAGGGGTCAAAAGTCCGCTTTTCAATTCCTCCCGATTTTGATGTGATGGAAAAGGTGATCCATGGCGCTGAAGAATTGAAAGCCAAACAAATGCCGGAAGCTGATGCTGTACTTGTTTTTAGTTGTGCCGGGCGCATCTTGTCATTTGGCCCTATGATGAACATGGAAATTGAGGGCTTGAAGAAAGTCTGGAATGTGCCAATGGCCGGTATGTTTTCCAACGCAGAACTGGCACGCGCAACTGGAGGAAACCTTGAAATGCATAATCTAACTACCTGCTGTGTGGCATTGAAAGAGAAATAAAATGATCTTTGAAATGGTTAAATTGATTAAGGAGAATGGTAATGGGTAGTCATTGAGGGTCATTGGTCGATGACTATCGAAGCAAAGTGCCCACAAATGATGCGAAGCGAATGACAAGTAAGATACAAAGTAAATGAGAACAAATTAATGAATCAGCACCTTCAAAATATATGGAATACCATTCAGCAGGATAATCTCCTGACTGAGGGGCAGGAAAACACCCTCTTAAAATCAATCAAAGCTGTTGATAAGGAAATAGTGATCCTTTCCTTTAAACTCGATCGCACCGAAAAAGTAAAACGTACCACGGCCATCCTTTTGGAAGAGACCATAGAAGAATTGGAACTAAAAAGAAAAGCCGTGGAAGAAACACTCAAAGAGCTCAAATCCACCCAATCCCAACTCATTCATTCCGAAAAGATGGCGTCCCTGGGAGAACTGACGGCCGGTATAGCCCATGAGATCCAGAATCCGCTGAATTTTGTGAATAATTTTTCTGAACTGAACAGGGAATTGCTGGAGGAGCTGAAAGCTGAAAGGTTAAAACTTAAAGAAGAACGAGATGAACAGCTTGAAGAGGAAATCATGCAGGATGTAATCGACAACCAGGAAAAGATCAATGAGCACGGGAAGCGGGCGAGTGAGATCGTAAGATCGATGCTTCAGCATTCCCGCATAAGCACCGGAGAAAAAGAACCCACAGACATGAACGCGCTGGCCGATGAGTATTTACGATTGAGTTATCATGGCTTAAGAGCCAAAGACAAATCCTTCAATGCCAATTTTAAAACTGATTTTGACCCGGACCTGCCAAAAATAAGTGTAATTTCCCAGGACATTGGCAGGGTGCTTCTTAATCTCATCAACAATGCTTTTTTTGCCGTTAATGAAAAATCAAAAAAAGAGGGGATGCCGGACTATAAACCATGCGTAGAGGTTGCCACCCGGAAAACAGGAAAAGGAATTGAAATTTCAGTAAAGGATAATGGTGCCGGGATCCCGGATCGTATCCGGGACAAGATCTTCCAACCCTTCTTCACCACCAAGCCCGCCGGTCAGGGCACCGGTCTTGGATTAAGCCTCAGTTACGATATTATAACAAAAGGCCATAATGGTTCCCTGAGGATTGAAACGGGGGAAGGGAGGGGGACAGAATTTATAGTACAATTACCACAATAAAAACAATCGATTTTATTAAAAATGAATTAGAAATGCGCATTTATACCAAATTTGTATTAAAAAAAGTAAAGAAAATAAAACTGTATTTTTTCTTTTTTCTTGTGATCCTTCCAGGTTTTATACCAATCTCTGTGAGGTCGCAGGATCAGTCTTTCAACCACCTTACCACCAGGGATGGGTTGCCCTCCGGATATATCTGGGAAATAGCGCAGGATCAAAAAGGTTTTATATGGATAGGCACTAATGCCGGATTAAGCCGGTATGATGGCTATAAGTTCACAAATTATCGCCCGCAGGCTGAATTTTCATCTTCCATTTCCGGACAGAGCATTCGATCGATAGTCGAGGTGAGTCCAGAAATGTTTTTAATCGGTAATAACGCCGCCCTGGATATTTTTTATCCGGCCAGGGGGATCTTTAAAAAATTAAATGTACCAGATTCATTGCCTGGTTTACAGGATGTAGTGAGTATCGAAATATTGGAGGCTGGTGATATATGGGTTGCCGCTGAACACGGGATCTATGAGATTTTCCCACAAAACCTAGATCGGGACACTCTTGAGGCCCGGTTTTATGGCATTACCCCAGACACGCTGGATACCCGGTCGTTTCGTTTTAATACAATGGCCTATGATGGTGACCACACCCTTTGGATCGGGTCCGACAGCTACCTGCATAAATTCGACATGGAAAGCCGGTCATTTATCGACATAGGCCCCTTCGATAAACCTGTTGAAAAAGTACTTAATGGTTCGATATGGGATAGCCATTATGCAACCAATGGAACGTTAATTCTGACTTCGTCTTCCGGCCTCGTGGTTTGGAAAGCAGGAGGGGAGAAACCTTCGGTGGTTACTGAACTGGGACCTTACAACTATGAAGAGTTATCAATGGCTAGTTTTCAATCCGTTACAGAGGACCAGGACGGATGCGTTTGGCTGGGTACCGGCTTGATGGGTGCGATAAAATGGAATCTCGAAGATGGGGATGTGATAACTTACCGGTATGATCCGGCCGATGAGAGAAGTATTAATTCCGATGATGTTCACTATGCCTTTGTCGATGACCAGGGTAATACCTGGTTCGGCTATCATAATTTGGGAATAAGCCTCATGTGGGCCAATACCTGGAAATATAAATTTCAGTTGGCTATAAACAAATTTGACAGGGATCAGCCCGAAAATGATTTGAGAAATATTGCCGAGGATGAGGCAGGGAATTTATGGTTTACTACCCCGGCAGGACTGGTACTGCATCCTGTCAATGGGGCCCTTTCAGAGATTTATCGCCCGGGACCAGGTATCCCGGACGAAAACGGAATTGATGGTATATCCCTGATAGATGACCAGATCCTACTGCTTTCCGGTAATGGCAACCGCATTTATAGATTCGATATCGAAGCTAAAAATTTTTCAGTCATCGCTGAATTAGATAATCTGCAATTATTGCCATTTCCTGCAGCGGAAACCGATTCCATGTTATACTTTTCAAGTTTTAACGGGATCCTCCTTTCAATGGATAAATCCAGTTACGAGACTTCTGAGATCGTTGTCCCTCATGATGAATCAAAAAATGCTCTTAGAAGGCCCGTACTGATCCATAAAGACGCGGAAGGTAATTATCTTGCCTTCCTCGTTTATTTTCAGCCAGGCAATTTATCCGCGGACAGCTATATCATTGATCCCTCCAGCCGTTCCTTTAAAAAAACCGAAACCCTGTTTCCTGAGAATTCTGCCAATATTGCAGCACCCCATGCCTCAGCTTATCAGCCAGGTATATTTTATACCCGTTTAAACAGTGGGATCTTCCGGATGAATGTTCTTACAGGTGAATCAGGATTGTTATTTCAATCGGATATTGGCGTTATTAATGAAGGCACCGGGCTTATGGTTGAGGATGATGACGGCTTCTTGTGGATGAATAATCAAACCGGGATCATGAAACTGGATCCTCTTACTGAAAGCATTACCAATTTTGAAACCAGCCAGGATAACCGGCCCGCCAATCAGGTATGGCCGACACAACTGGCTAATGGTGATATTCTGTTTCTGGGAAAAGGAGGATATATTCGTTTCGACCCGAATGACCTCGATCCGGAAAATCCTGTTCAGAAGATATTTATCAATGATATAATGGCCGGACAAAAACAAAATCATGCTACCTACGATAGTACGGGTTTTGAATTGGAAAGCTCTGAAAGCAGTCTGGCTTTTACCTATCTCGGTCTGAATTACCGGGATCCCTTCAATACCCGGTATCGTTACCGCATTGAAGGCTATGACAGGCGCTGGAATGAGGTAGGCACACAACGAAGCTTGTTTTTAGCCAATTTACCTCCGGGAAAATATACCTTTGAAGTACAGGCAGCGCCCCGGTTTGGTGCATTTAGTGATCAATCGGCCTCCGTTAGTTTTACCATTCTCCCTCCCTGGTGGCAAACCCTTCCGGCCTATATGCTGTATGGATTGATATTCATTGGCGGGATTTTTATATTTGACCGTGTTCAACGAAAAAGACTGGTTCGGAAAGAAAGGGAGCGGGCGCGGGAAAAAGAGCTCGAACAGGCCCGTGAAATAGAAAAAGCCTATACAGAGCTTAAATCCACACAATCTCAGCTTATCCAGTCAGAAAAAATGGCTTCCCTGGGAGAATTAACGGCTGGTATAGCCCATGAGATCCAGAATCCGCTCAATTTTGTCAACAACTTCTCTGAGGTAAATGCCGAGCTGATCGACGAGCTGTCGGCTGAAAAAGCAAAAAGTCAGGATGAAAGAGACGCAGCCCTGGAAGCGGAAATATTGAATGATATATCCCAGAATACACAGAAGATTCAGTATCATGGTAAGAGAGCGAGTGATATTGTGAAGGGGATGTTACAGCATTCCCGGTTAAGCACGGGGGAAAAAGAACCCACCGATATCAATGCGCTGGTCGATGAATATTTGCGTTTGGCCTATCATGGATTGCGGGCAAAAGATAAATCCTTTAATGCGGGTTTTAAAGCAGAATTGGATGAGGACCTTCCTCGCATTAAAGTTATTCCGCAGGATATCGGGCGGGTATTGCTGAACTTGATCAATAATGCATTCTATGCGGTCGATAAAAGGGCAAAACAACAGAAAGATGGTTATATGCCGGAAGTGCTGGTTAAAACAGAAAAAATTGAAAACGGAATTAAAATAAGAATTAAAGATAACGGCATAGGAATACCGGAACACATTCGTGACAAGATCTTTCAGCCTTTTTTCACAACCAAACCATCAGGTGAAGGAACCGGACTCGGATTGGGCATAAGTTATGAGATCATTTCCAAAGGTCATAACGGATCTCTGAATGTTGAAAGTGAGGAAGGGGCGGGTACTGAATTTATTATCGAATTACCATAAATATTATAGGATGAACATACTTGCAGTCGATGATGAAAAGGGCATACAACCGCTCTTCCAGCAGCGGTTCCGAAAGGAGATCAGAAAGGACGAATTTAATTTTGTTTTCGCTTGTTCCGGCGAGGAAGCGCGTAAATACCTTGAAAATAATCAGCATAAAGCGGTACTGGTCTTGACGGATATCAATATGCCCGGGATGAGCGGACTTGATTTGCTGGGGAAGATCAAACAGAAACACAATGAACCACCAACGTGGTCATGATGATTACTGCTTATGGTGATGAGGATAACTACCGAAGGGCTATGCAATTAGGAGCCAATGACTTTATCACTAAACCTGTGGATTTTAATATGTTAAAAGAGAAAATTAAAACGTTGGATGAATGACAAAAATACTCGTAGTAGATGATGAAGCTGATCTGGAAGTGCTGATTAAGCAGAAATTTCGAAAAAAAATTCGTGAACAAAAATATGATTTTGTATTTGCCGTGAATGGCAGGCATGCCCTGGAGCAGCTTGAACAGCATGCCGATATTGATATCATGCTCTGTGATATCAATATGCCCGAGATGGACGGGTTGACCTTGCTTTCAAAGCTTGCTGAGAAGCAGGCCTTGCTTAAATCGATTATCGTTTCTGCTTATGGGGATATGGAGAATATTAGGACGGCCATGAACAGGGGCGCCTTCGATTTCATCACCAAGCCGGTAAATTTCGAGGATCTTGAACTGACCATGGAGAAAACGATTAAACATGTGCAGCAGATCAGAGATACTCTTCAGGCAATAAAGGAGAATAATATCCTGAAAATGTATGTAGATGAAACTGTCTTAAACTTTATGGGCACCCGGGAATTTGAATCTTCCCTGATGATCAATGAAACGGTGGAAGCAACCGTTGCTTTTATTGATATCTGTGGCTTCAGTGCTATCAGTGAAAAAGAACCTCCGGATCGTGTTGTCGAATTGCTGAACAGTTATTTTGATGTGATGGTAAAAGAGATCATCGCACAGAAAGGTTACGTGGATAAATTTATTGGTGATGCCATTATGGCGGTTTTCCGGGAGGATTTTCATCTTGACCGCGCCATTGAAGCCTGTATTGGTGTACGAAAGCAAATTAATGAACTTCCTGATATGGCAGACGGAATTTCTTATTCTCCCAACGTATCCATAGGAATCAACAGTGGACAGATGATCTCCGGCAATACGGGTTCTGCAGCCCTGCGCCGTTTGGACTATACGGTAATCGGGGATGAGGTAAATGTAGCTCAGCGACTGCAGGTTGCGGCTAAAGCAGGCCAGATACTGATCACTGAGACCAATTATCAAAAGATTAAGGAATTTTTCCGTTGTGAAAAAGTTGGGGAGGTTTCTCTGAAAAACAAGGCAAATCCGGTTGTGATCTATGAAGTGCTGGAATAACGCATTGTATAAGCATTAAGTGCTTTTATAATACATATTTCCATAATCTGAATTCCATATTCCATTGGCACGATGTCTTTGTGGCTACAATACCTGTTTTTCTTTTTGGCACTTTATAACATTAAATCTTTGAATAAATTAGCTCTTGCATCGGATTTCAGGACTATATTCGATCAGCCAATCCATTCCCTGGCACTATTGATTTCGCTGCACGGAAAGTATTTAATCTCGGCATCGATGAAGAGATCGGATATTTTGCTTATTCCCTTCTCTATGCCGTTGCTTCCAACAATAGCTACCTTGTCGATCTCATTGATATGTGAGAAGTAGGTTTTGAAATCCTCGGCAAGGGCCTCCAGTGTTATTTTTACAGGATCATTGAATTCTATGAACAGTTTCAGGAACTCAAACTCTCTTTCAGTTTTTTCAAGAAGGGATTGAAGCTTCTTATAATCTTTTTTTTCAATTTTGCCCCTTACTTTAAATGCGATCAGGTTATCTTTTGTGAAGTCTAGTATTTCAAACATAATTAAATAATCGTTGGTACGGTGCTGCTTTTTGTATTGAAAAAAGCATGCCTGACTTTTCCGGAAAAGCAGATCTGCAGCAACAGGTCTTTCGGAATGCATTTAAGCGTTTTATGTGTTATTAAAATAATAGTCTTAGATGTGGAAATCATTGCGTTTATGAGCATATTATTCCACATTAATTCTTATTATTGACCTAATCATTCACAAAAATATATTTCACGGGTTTTTACATTCAATAAAATCCGGTCTTATCAATTTAAATTATTTTATTATGAAAGCATCCAGGATCAATTTTTTTTTAAGCTTAATGTTTCTTCCGGTTTATTTATTCGGTCAATACGGAAAGGTTTTTGATAACTTATCAATGACCAGCGAAATTCTAAAGATGGAAAGGAAGTATGCGGTTTACCTGCCACCTGATTATGAATTATCAGGGCGCAGTTACCCGGTTCTTTATCTTTTACATGGAGGGGGTGATGACCAGACCGGCTGGGTTCAGTTTGGAGAGGTTTTGCATATTGCTGACAAAGCCATTAAAGAAGGACTGGCGACACCTATGATCATCGTTATGCCTGATGCCAATACCGGCAGGAGAGGATATTATAACGATGCTAAAAATGAATGGCGGTATGAAGATTTCTTTTTTGAAGAGTTTATGCCCTATATAGAAAAGAATTACAGGATTAAAGGGGAAAAGCGTTACCGGGCAATAGCCGGTTTGTCAATGGGAGGGGGAGGAACCTTTATTTATGCCCTTCACCGGCCTGATCTTTTCAGTTCGGCCTGTCCGTTGAGTGCCAGTACCGGAGCGTTATCCCTGGATCAGGAAAAAGAGCGTTATAAAAGATATTATGGCGAAGAGGTGACGGTTAAACAGATCGAATCATATTACAAAAAATATAATGTTCTGGAATTGATTAAAACCCTTCCTGTTGAAGACCTGAAGGCTGTCCGGTGGTATATCGATTGCGGTGATGATGATTTTCTGTATGAAGGGAATTCATTGGCTCACATTGCTTTGCGAAAAAAAGAAATCTCCCATGAATTCAGGATTCGGAATGGCGGCCATAGCTGGACCTACTGGCGTGAGTCACTGCCCGAAGTACTGTCGTTCATCAGTATGGCTTTTCATCAGCATTGACGGGAACAGCATTTTAAATAAGTTGCCGATCCATCTGATGACTCCTTTTTTTAATGTCCATCTGTCAACGATCAGGATTTCGACATTACAATGCAGCATTCCCGGGCAGAATGTAAACTAAAAACCGGGTAGCAGGAGTGTAAACCGGCAGGAATTCACCACCTGTCTTTCCTTTCCCGGTTTTTAGCCTCTGTGGCACCTGTAGGCAGCAAATACCTGCCAGGCACCTTGCGCCATTTATTCGGTTTTATCCGGATCCTCCGGCCTCTCCGGGTATTTCATAGGATTTTCTTCCATCATTTTAAGCACCTCCCGGACCCCTCTTTCCAATTGAGGATCGTGGCCTCCAAGAACGGCTTCAATGTTGTTTTCTATGATGATATCCGGTTCCACGCCTTTTCCTTCGATGATATAATTCCCCTTTTCATCATTAGTCGCATTTAAGGGTACAAATACCTGTCCGCCGTCCAGCAGGGGTCCACGCCCTGAGATGCCTACAACACCACCCCAGGTACGTTTTCCAATCAGTGGCCCCAGGCCTGATTTCCTGAAATAATGAGGGAAAATATCACCATCGGAAGCCGAGGTTTCATTGATCAAACAGACTTTATGACCATGAAATACGGTGTAAGGGTAGGTCATGGGTTTATCACTGGAATAACCGAACCTGGTTCCCAGTAGTTTATTATCCAGTCTTTCAATAATCCATTGTGATACATTACCGCCACCGTTGGAGCGTACATCGACCACCATGCCTTCCTTCCTGATCTGTGGATAGAACCACTTGATGAACTCGTAGATGCCATTGGCTCCCATGTCAGGAATATGGATATAACCAACCCTGCCACCCGTCATTTCATTGACTTTATTTCGGTTGTCATCAACCCATTCTTTATATCGCAACGATTGCTCACTGAATACAGGTGTGTATTGTACTTCCCGGGCGCCATTCCGGTTGGGTTCCCTGTTAACCAGCAGAGTGACGGGGTTCGTTTTGTGCTGTAGAAATTCATAAGGGTTGTCTCCGGCATTTAATTCTCTGCCATCTATTGCCAGAATATAGTCTCCTTCATTCACGTTGACGCCTACTGCGGTCAAGGGCGATCGATATTTGTCTTCTTCATTCGATCCTTCATAGATATTATCAATCCTGTACTTTTGGACCGTTTCATCCAGTTCAATACGGGCTCCAGGCAACGCCACCCTGGGTCTGTCGGGTATTTCATAATCACCACCCTGGATGTATGCATGTCCTACATTCAATTCAGCGATCATTTCACTGATCACATAGTTGAGGTCTGAGCGGTGCGCGACATGATCAAGTAACTGGCTGTATTGTTTGCCGATCGCTTCCCAATCATACCCATGCATGTTCTCGACGTAGAAGAAGTCCCGGTACCGGCGCCACACTTCCCAGAAGATCTGTTCCCATTCCTGTTTTGGAATACGGTCGACTTTCAGATCGCTGGTAGCGACTGATTTGCTGTCTTTTACTTTTGGGCGGGCGTCGTAAAGCTGGTATGAGTTGCCTTTTCTTACAAGCATTTTTTTACCATCATGCGAAATAGCCACTCCACGTATTCCCTCGATCATCGGAGAAGCCTCCCTTTCCTTCATGGAATAAATGTGCAGAGCGGGATCCTCTTTACTGCTCCGGCCATAAAAAGGTGCGCCGGTGATAGCATAGATCACATGATCTTCGATGGCGCTTACAAACCTGATGTTCTCAAAACCAACAGGGATATTGACAACCCTTTCAGACAGGCCGTCAAAGTCAATGGCTATAAATCCCGCTTCTTTTTTCTCCTCATCATCCTTCTTATCTTTCTTTTTATTGCTTTTTTCTTCGTCGTTTCCGCTATCCTCTTTAGTTTTTACCTCATCACTTTCAGGCTCAAAAGGATTTTTAATATCTTTTCTCAGGGTCATAGCAAAAATACCTGTGGTCCTGTTGCCTGCATAATTCCATTCAACGGTACTGATCTGTGGAGCAAATTGACGGTCAGACAAATAATAGAGGTAATTACCGGCAGGATCCCAGGATGGGTTGAATTCATTGAAGTGAGGGCCGGTAATTCTTCTTAACTGCTCATCTTCTGTACTCCAGATATAGATGGACTGGAAACCATTCCAGTCCTCCATGGAGAAGGCCAGGTAGCCGCCTTTTGGAGACCAGGCATAGTCTGATACCCCACCAAATTGATCATCAGCGATTTCCTCTAACCTGTTGCTTTCAATGGTAAGCACATAGAGTTTCCCATCTTTACCTGAGAAAGCCAGTCTTTTGTTGTCCGGTGACCATTCAGGACTGTATAACATCGCTTTAAAGCCTGAGGTTAATTGTTTGGGTTCATTTTTACCCATTTGGTCGATCAGATAAACCTGGTCTTCGCCGGTTTTATCAGAGATAAAAGCGATCTGGCTGCCATCCGGCGACCAACGCGCCCATTTATCATGGGCACCGGAGGAGTTGGTGAGGTTTCTGGTGGGGCCTTTTTCAATCGGGGCCGTGAAAATATCGCCTCTTGCCACAAACAAGGCACGTTCTCCCTTCGGGGAGAGGCTGAAGTCCTCAATGTTACCCGATACCGGATACCTGGATGGACGCAGAGAGAGCCCGTCATCAGGGACGAAAATGGATACTTTTTTGTTTTCATTAGTATTTAAGTTAAGCAACTGCAATTCGCCGCTAAATTCATAAACGATCTGGTGGTCATTATCTGATGAAGGCCAACGGACATCCCAGGTAGTGCTGGAAGTCACCTGGTCCAGTGCTTTACTTTCCGGATCATAACGGTAGATATTGAGTGTGCCATCCCGGTCCGAGACGAAGTAAATATCATCCCCGATCCACATAGGATCACGCTCAGTCCTTTTGGAATTGGCGATAGGCGTGGCTTCAGGCGATTCCAGGTTGAAGATGTAGAGGTCCTGCGCCCAGCCTCCCTCATACCTTTTCCAGGTTCTGAAATCCCTGAACAAAGGGGAATAGATCATTTTGCTACCGTCGGGGCTGATGTCACCGGCTCCCGAAGTTGGCATCGGTAGCTTTACCGGTAAGCCTCCATCGAGGCTGACGGTATAAAGAGCGGTCTCCACACTGCCTCCATTGGCATCTCGGAGTGAACGGAAAAATACTTTTTCCCCGTCCGGTGTCCATCCATATACCTGGTGGTCATAACCCCAACGGGGAGGCAGAGGACCGGAGGCAGGATAATATGTGAGTTGCCGGGGTATGCCCCCGCTTACAGGCATTACATAGACCTGTTCATCGCCATCATATTGACCGGTAAAAGCGATCGTCTGCCCATCCGGTGAAAATTTAGGAAATAACTCCTGACCAGGATGGGCGGTCAGCCTGATAGCTGTTCCTCCATCGGTTGATGCTTTCCATAAATCACCGGCATAGCTGAAGACTATCTGATCGTCATGAATGTCGGGGAATCTGAGCAGTTTTGTCTGGCCAAAAGTACTGATTGAAGTTAAGGTTGAGAGCAAAACAAGTATAGATATGAATAATCCATGGACTTGTTTCATCTGAATATATGACCTGGTTTTTATCATGATATTTTTATTTTGAATATTTTAATAGGTGCAATAATAGTCTACTCGTGGATTATCATCAATTTTTACGGGCATTATTGGCAAAAAAAATAGCAGTGATCAATCTTTTTGTGGATTGGATGAAATCAGTTTTTTTTTCATTGACTGGTGATTACAAGCAGTATATAATATCTTAGCAAATCATACAAAAAGAAAACTATGCAAATCATTAAAGATAAGGTAGCCCTTATAACCGGGGGCAGCAAAGGAATTGGATATGGAATAGCAGAATCGATGTTAAACCAGGAGATGAAAGTGGCTATCACCAGCCGGTCAGCAGCTGCTGCTCAGAAAGCAGCTGATCAACTAAAAGCAAAAACCAAGGGTAAGGGCGAGGTTATTGGAATAGTTTCAGACGTGCGTGATCTTTCAGCTCAGCAGCGATCCGTGGAGGAAGTTATTGATAAATGGGGCAAACTCGACGTGCTGGTAGCTAATGCCGGGTTGGGTTATTTCGCTCCAATCGAAGAACTCACCGCCGAACAGTGGCACCAGGTAATCGATACCAACCTGACAGGGGTGTTTTACAGCCTGAAGACAGGAATCCCACATCTCAAGAAAACCAAAGGATATATTATAACCATAGCCAGCCTGGCGGGTACAAATTTTTTTGCTGGTGGGTCGGCCTATAATGCCAGTAAATTTGGACTGGTGGGATTTACTCAGGCCGTGATGCTTGACCTCCGGCACGAAGGAATTAATGTTTCCACTATTATGCCCGGCTCTGTAGCGACCTATTTTAATGACCACCAACCCCGTGCGGAAGACGCATGGAAAATACAGCCGGAAGATCTGGGTCAGATGGTCGTTGACCTGCTGCAGATGGATCCCAGGACATTGCCCAGTAAAATTGAAGTACGTCCTTCACAACCGCCCAAAAAATGAGATCAGGGCTTACCTTTGCGTGAATTTAAAGACAAGAATGATATAATTTAAAACTTTTCATTCGGTTTTCACCGCTTTTATCACCATTCTTTTCATTTTATCCAGGCCGGTTCTGGCTACCTGTAAGGCATCTTCTTTCCAATAGGTTGGATTGAATAATTCCAGGCTTAACACTTTTATTCCTCCCATCTTGTCCAGCAGCTTCAGAATTTCTGTTACCGGTGCCGCACCATCGCCCGGATATACCCGGTCGGCATCGGTCTGCTTTTCCCTGGGGATATCTCCGGGATAATCATTCATATGAAAGATCTCTATCATATGGCCTTTTAACATCATCAGCGTATCAAAACCTGTGCCTCCTCTGAACATATGGTATACATCCGTCAATATTCTTGCATCCTGGTCGTTGGCAATGGCGCATACCATAAGCGCCTGCCCTATGTGATAAAAATAAGGTGATGAACCCCAGAATTCCAATTGTGGCATTACACCGGTTTTACGGCCCAAATCAAGCAGTTCTCTGTATTTTTCACCCGTCTTAAAGAGATCGAGTCCGGTATTTACACCCGCTGCGGGGGCCGCAATCCGGTTGCAGCCCAACTCAGCCATTAGTTCCATCTCCTCCTCCATCTGTATAAAGCCGGCTCTGCTCGTCGGTTCATCTGCAGACATCCAGGGAGCGAAACCAATAGCACTCTCTACCGTTAAACGATGATCGTCCAGTAACCTTCGTATTACAGAGGTTGATCCGCCGTTATTCAGGTATTCCCGGATGTCACGGATCCATAACTCAATGCCGTCGTAACCGGCTTTGCCTGCCAGGTCGATAGATCCCGGAAGGCCCGGATTCTGTCCGCTGATAGTACTGGTATTTAAACAATACCTGAACACGGTGTCGCGTTTTCTATCCTTTGAAAGAACTGTACCCGGAAGGAAAGAAGCACCAGTAGCCGTTCCAACTAATTGTAGCATTTGTCTTCTGTTGATCATAACTAAAAAATAAGTCAGTCATATATATGACAAGTATAATTATATTGTGAGATAAGTTATAACAAATCAATAAAATAGCATATTATTTGTAAATATTTTTGACAAACTTTACGCGATAGTAAACCTGTCAGAAAATGGCTTTCCTGAATGATGAACTTAAAAGATCACACACAAAAACTCTTTAACCAAATATTTGAATAACCATGAAAAACACATTAAAAGCAATTGTATTGATGATCGCAGTTTTTGCTTTCATTTTTTCCGTCCGGGATTTGCAAGCGCAGGATGATAAATCCAAAAGGCCGAGTCCGCCTGCAGAAGTAAAGCAAATGGTAGAACAAACAACAGTTCAGATAAATTACAGTCAACCGGCTGTTAAGGAAAGAGAGGTATGGGGCGGATTGGTTCCCTATGGAAAAATATGGCGGACAGGCGCCAATGAAGCAACTACCTTTGAGGTGAGTGATGATGTAAAAATCGAAGGGCAATCCCTTCCTGCCGGTAAATATGCCCTGTTTACGATTCCTGATAAGGAAGAGTGGACGATTATCTTTAATAGTGAAGCCGGGCAATGGGGCGCTTATAATTATGATGTTGACAAAGATGTGCTGCGGGTAAAAGTAAAACCCGTTAAATCTCCAAAATTTATGGAACGAATGACCTTCGATATCAGCAAGAAAGGGAAGGTCTCCTTAATGTGGGAAAATATTGAAGTGGCGTTTAACGTAGCCGGCTAAATAAAAATCGAAAATTTATCAAAAAAAAGTGATGCTTTTAAAAAGGCATCATTTTTTTTGCTCAGATTACAGGCATTTTTGCTCAAATGCCTTCAATTATTATTATTTTTTATTATTTTAAGTAGGAGGATTTTTTTAATTCAATCTTTACCCGATAATATATGCGCAACCGTAATCAGAAAATCAGGCTGGGGGTATTTCTTTTTGTCAGCATCATCATTCTCATGTTGATCATTGGGTTTTTTACTGCCCGTGAGTTCTTCGAAAAAGAGGATATTTATTATGTATCTTATGAAGGAGTATCGGTACGGGGTCTGGAAGTCGGCAGCCCAGTCAGGTATATGGGGATCAAGGT
>CAZYDB010000059.1:8975-17964 GCA_964645995.1 uncultured Roseivirgaceae bacterium | reverse complement strand
CACGTGGAGAGGTTAATACATGTAAAATTCTAATTGACATCACTGATCAATTCTGCCCATTTTTCTCCAATTGATTTCAGGGAATAATCCTTAATATTTATCGAATTATTACTGTATTTCTCCAATTGATCCGGTTGATCCAGGATTGATTTTATTGAATCGGAAATTGTATTTTCATTTATAGAATTCATTACTAATCCGTTTTTCCCATCTTCAATCACCCGGCCACAGCGCGAACTTACTATCAATGGCAATTTCCAGAATTGAGCTTCTAACTGAGTCAGAGCAAAACCATCCGAAAGTGTCGGAAGAATAAAAACATCTGCTTTTTTAAACAGATCATCTTTTTCTCTCCCAGTTTTTCTTCCATGAAATCTGATATTCACCGGCAATCTCTCCAAAAGTTCTTCGGGACCTTTTAAATGTCCCGCAACGTCCAATAACACCGGTTCATTTTTCAGAGAAGCCATTGCTTTTTTAAGGATATGAAATCCTTTTCTTATCGATACCGTACCCAGGAATAAAATTCGAAGCGGTCTGGATTTCCCAAATTGTAGCGGGAATTCTTTTACGAATCCCGTATCGTTTTGTCTTTCATAGGCCAGTGGGATAATCCTGATCTTTTCACCTTTAATACCATCATCAATTAAAAGATCCCTTGACCATTTCGAGTTAACAATGATCCTATCGGATAATTCACATTCTTCTCTCCATCGGTCCCAATAACGCTCATCCGGCAGATCCGGACTGAACGTATTCCCAAATTCCTCGAGAAAAGCCTCTTTTATTAAATCTGCTTCTGCTGGTCCAGGGTTGATCTGGGCGAGTAGATTTTTTGATCCCAATTCCTTGCCGGTTTGGAATATCCTTTCCGAATTATAACTATATGAAATGATCGAAAAGTTATTTTGGCTATGGAATTCTTGAAGTAGCCATTTCGAAATAAGCTTCTGAAAGACCAATTCATCTGATCCTCTGTTTCGGGTAAGCAATTGACTGGTCAGAAATTTTCTGTTAAAGCATTTAACTGATGAATCCGGAATCTGCTTATGATATCTTCGTGAAAATCGATTTTTCAGGAATGGGATAGGTATATTTTGAGATATCCAGATATCCGTGATCAGTTTTATAGGAATTTTGTTTATGATGAGGGATCTGGGAATTGCATAATATTCTCTTGAACCAAATTGACAACAAATGCAAAAAGAATCTTCTTTAACTTTCATATGGTACTAACCCGTTTTTTGGTTTCACTGGATTTTTAATACCACCAGTTTCAAGTAATTCCTTCCATTCATTAATGCATCTGTCCCAGGAGTATAGATCAGACCATGCCATGGCTTTCTCCTTAATTTCCCTGGCGGAATTTTCATCCAGGATATATTTTTCAAATTGATCCACCATATTTGACATATTTTCATCCGGATCAAAACTCAGTGATGCATCTGATGGATAGATATATTTCATTCCATCCACTTTAAATCCTGCTACCGGAATGCCGAGGCGAAGGAACTCAAATACAGAAATACTGGAAAATTCAGCTTTTGAGAATAAACATCCCATGTCACAAGCTGAAATAAAATCAAGAAACCCCTCAAGGTTTTCATTTTTATTAATGAATCCGAAATATGAAACAAATTCTTTTTTACGAATATGTTCAGGAACCATTCCGGCACAATGCACCTGAACCTTTAAATCCCGTTTGATCAAAGACTCCGCAAGGTTTATCAAAATTTCCAGCCCTTTTCTTTTCCAATCTTTCCCAACCCATCCTAATATAAACGGCCGGTCGGATCCCGGTCTTTCCTGTTTATCCCCAAATCTTTTAATTAAATGATTATCAGGTAAAATAAAATTAGCACCGGCCAGAATTGAATGTACTTTTGCGGGTTCAATTCCGTAATCATTTATTACGGAATCTCTTACCCATTCTGTAAACCCAACTACATAATCCGCTTCTGAAAAATTTTTCTCTTCCCAATATAGGGCCTTTCTTTTAATCCATGAACCGATTTCATTTTTTACACCATACCGTTCAAGTAATTGATTAAAGGTTGCATCGATATACAGATATAACTTCGAATCATTCGACAAATCCTTTTTTAACGGAAAATGCTGATTGAAAGATAATACATCAGATCTGAAATAATTTTCCGGGATCTGTTGGTAAAGTGATTTTCTGAATTGATCACTGTATTGGTACCCCCCCGGCCTTTGCCCTTTAAATACCTGTTTGATATTCCAGAAAACTCTTTCCCTGCTAAGCTTTTTTAAATCCATTGTCCAGGCTTCCCTGGATAACCCGAGCTTTTTTGCAGATTGAAAAAAATGATAAGGCGTCCCACTATAAGTGGATAGATTGTTTACATCTCCAACAGCTGCAACTGTGATCATCCCTACTGAATTGTTGGTCTGAAAATCATATATTTAAAGCTCCAAAAATCGATGAATAAATGATTCCGGATCAAATTTGCTGGCAATCTCCCCGTAAGCTGTCTCCACCATTTCTTCCATTTTTCGTGGACTGGCTAATGTCTCAATCACCTTTTTCGCCAAAATCGTGTGATCATTAGGAGGCACCCAGGCTACTGATCTTTCTGAATCAAAATATTCTCTCAAGGAGGAAATATCGGTGCAAATTACAGGAATGGAATTTACTGCCGCTTCTGCTACTGTCCCAGCCAATCCATCCTTTTCGGTTGTGCAGTATATGAACAAATCCAATTTCTTTAAATACCTGGCTACATCTTTTACCTCTCCATGAAAAATCACCTTCCGGTCAAGTGATAATGCCGCCACCAGTTTTTCGAGATCATCTCTCAGAATCCCATCACCGATGATATGCAACGTGGAATTCGGATATTCTTTCTGTACTAAAAAAAATGAGTGTAACAATGTATGATGGTCCTTTATCGGATCCAGTCTGGCCACCATTCCCAGCTCAATGTTGGACTCCTTTTGAAACACCTGAATGTCATATCTATTTTTGACCGGAATTTCTATGGGCTTATAACCAGGGGTTATATCAAAATTTCTAAAATATGGTTTGTTGAGGTATGATTTAACCACCTTTTGACTAACCCCTTTTATCCGTACTTTTTTAGGTTTTGGTAAAATAATTCCAGCAAATAAAAAAATAATGGCAGACAGGATGTGTAAATTATAAGGATTCCCAAGATGGACCCTGATCTCCCTGGCTGAATTCCTGAAAACAGACAAAATGAGCGGAAGTTTGACCGTGCTCCAGTAAATCAATATGTCTGCCTTGATTCCTTTCTTAACCTGATTTAAGTTTTGATAAAATTTATAATTATTTTCATGAAGAATATCAAGCACATGTATTTTTGATACGATTTCACTCCAGTCTGCTACCATCGGGCCCTGCCCATTTAATATCCAGATCTCATGATCAAATTCCTGGGAATATTTAATAAATAATAAACAGTTTTTTTCAACCCCTCCCCTTTCTGCATAAGGTAATACATGTACAATTTTCACTTTATGATCCCAATATAGTTGTGTATTGATAAAATATCTATCAAAGCTATGCCTCCTTCAATATCTTTATGATATTTACAAATCAAATTAGTCCGTATCTGTGTTATGATTAATGATTGATAAAAAAATGGATCTTTTTAAAAGGTTTGTTAAGCAACAATTAAAAAAACGTAATCTTAAAATCTGGCCCGTTAAACCGGAATCTCTTTCAGGCTTTGATCTTGAGGAAGACCTGATCAAAATGATCCGAACAGAAACGCCGACCTGCTTTGATATTGGAGCCAATCATGGTCAAACTGTGGATTTTTTACTACAGCTCTTTAAAAAACCAGACATTTATGCTTTTGAACCCGGAACATCAGCCTTCAATAAATTGAAAAAAAGGAAATTTCCACAGAACATTCAAACCTATCATAAAGCTTTAGGCGCTGAAAATACATCAAAAGAATTTATCAATTATAATCAACCCTGGTTGAATTCTTTTCTCGAGCTTGAGGATAAACGTGATCATTATTTCAAGGGTACGCATGTTATTGGAACCGAAAACATAGAAGTAATAACCCTCGATCTTTTTGCTACAGAAAATCAAATTAATAGAATTGATTACATTAAACTGGATACGCAGGGATATGACTTCGAGGTATTGAAAGGAGCCCAACAGTGTCTCAGGCGGGGAATGATTAATGTTTTACAAATTGAGTTAAATTTTGTCAATTTGTATAAAGAACAGGGGGACCCAATTGACATCATCCGGTATCTCCATGACCATGATATGAAACTGGTTGGATTTTATGATAACATTCGACGATTCTATTATATTTCATGGTGCAATGCCCTATTTATCAAGGCTTAACCTGCATCTATTCCATCGGATAACCAAATCTTTTTATTTTATCTCCTAATAATTCATTCAATTCCGAATTCCCGGTTGCGAATTTTTTCCGGATGTCCTTTATTAATTGTTCGTCCAATTTTTCCTCTTTCCTGTATGTTTTTGACAAGCTTCTCAGGATTCCCTTATGGATGTTTCCCGGTAAAAGTTTACTAAATTGCATAAACGGCAGATACCTCCTCCGAATTTGATGTAACCAATAAAATGAGGCTGGATTCTGGCTCTTCCTGTTTAAAAGATCTTTAGTTTCATTACGGTCAATCTTAAAAAAATCCGATAATTCGCCAGAACAATTTTCGGGATCAGAAATCATTTCCTCCATGATCATACATTTTATATGCTCGTTGCCAAATAATCCGGAATAATATCCATATACTTCATTAAAATCCAAACCGGAAAAAAATGCATCTTTTTTTTCCCATTGCTCCTTAATAAATTCATCAATGGTTCTTTTCTTTCCCAGCTGAGCATAAAAAAGCATTCTATACCAGGATAAGATTAAATCGACCTGATTTCGAAGCATAATAAGGATCTTTGCTTCCGGCATCAAGCGGAATATCCTATCCGCCTTTTGAAAGACATCCACCTTAGGATAATTGATCAACATTCCCTCTGCGCTGAGCACGTTCACCTTTTCTCCAGATAGATTTGATATAAAATGATCATTCCATATCTTTTTTTGTTCATCGACATTATAATCATTCCCTTTGAACTCCAGGTTATTATAAAATTTTTTTGTCAGTGGATCTTTCTGGAATATATGCTGTTGTTCTGGTGGGAAATAATGTGAAAGATAATTGATCTCTGTATGCTGGCCAAATAGATTATGCTGAAGAGAGGTGCTGGCTGCCTTTGGATAACCAATATGGAATATTATGACGGGCATAATTCATAACCTAATTCCCTGTAATCAGGTTCCGGATCCTCCGAATACATGGTAAGACCATAATCCCGAATGATTTCATGGATCAGATCAATCTGGCCTTGAGTTAACCTTTCCTTCCAGATACCTAATTGTTTATTCATATCGAATGAAGCCTCAGGTCTATTCAATGATGAGCTTGGTGTATTCAGATTATTTAAAAGCGGTTCTTTAATATCACTTTCCAGATATTCAGCTATTCTTTTCGCCTCAAATACCGGATTTGTAACCAGTGATTCATAAGATACAGTTATCCAGTCAGTTGCATTATTTTCAGATAATGGAATACTATTACTAAGTGCCCATTTATGAGCCAACAATTCGATCTGTGAAAGTCCAACTGTCAACTTATCTTGAAAGGGTTTAAAATATTCTCCGTATCTTGCTTTCAAAAGGTTTTCATATTTAAAATTTATGGTAACCTCATCAAATTTGGAATGTTTTATTTGTGATGAAATTACTGCACAAGGATGACGAACGATATAAATAATTTTACAATTAAAATTTTTTGCTGCCCAGGGCAGTAACATGTTCGCCCTGACCATTTTTATTAACCTCCCGTTAACATGCCAGTTCCTTACATGTGAAAGTCTATCTATCATAGAATTTGACAGGTACTTTCCCTGAAAGACGGCATTAAAATAAGCCTTTGCTTCCTCCCATTCTGCATCTTTCGGGATATATGGGATTCCCCCAAGTTCTTTGTCAAATCCATTCATATATCCATTTAATATCCATGGCTGTAACGGCTCCCAGATCAGGGGTATTTCGAGAGTCTTAATCAATGATTCGGCAAGTATCGTTGTACCTCCCCTGGGTGTTCCACTTACAATAATTATATTTTCATTTTTTCTATTCATAAATATCTTATTGTATAGAACAAAAGATGTTGCCGCCCCAGATTTCAGAGATTGATAGATGTTTTTCTTCATGGATGAAAACATATATCTTCTCTCAGATGGATGGATAAAAAAGTGAAGTTTTATTTAAACACATTCAGTTTTCGATATTTGAGAATATTTGAATACAACAATATTTCATCTTTGAGAATGGATGTCAGTTTTTCCTTTTCATTTTTAAATATATCCTTTTTCCCACCAGACCTGTTTTTATGATATAAATTCACTGAATTCCAACCCAGGTTTTCTGCGAGGATATTTAAATCATTATTGAAGTTTTCAAGCACGCCGATAAAATAAAAATCATCAAAATCGAATCCATCAAAAAAATATTGCATTTCACTTTTTAAAAAATCCTGACTGGCCACATCAATCAAATCCCAGCCCTCTTCGTTGATACCCTGATGCCCAATTTCTTTCCAGAAGTTATAAAGGGATATTATTCTGTCAACCGGATGCCTGACCCATGTTATCTTTTTAGCATCTGCATATTTGTCAGCCAACCTTCTCATCGGAAAATGACCATGAATCACTTTGAATCCTTTGTAAAGAGGGGCCGGCCGTATTGGATGATAGATGTATACTTCATCGGGATAATTATCAAACAGCGTATTCCGGAAAGAAATTCCACCGCATTTGGGTATATGCATGGACAAAATCTGTATTTTATTTTTTTCCCCTGTTAAAAAAGAGTGCTGCCGTTTTAGGTACCAGTAAACCTGAAATATTTTTTTATGTACCGGATTATGATAGTTAAACCTGGTCAAAGCACATTTTTAATCATTGTTCAAATAGTTTACCAGTCGGATTCCGTGTAAAATGATTTCCATACGGCTTCTGTTTGCGATTTTATTCGATTTATCTCATTCTCAGTAAGCCTTTCTTTCCAGATCTTGATGTTTTGTATGGAATTCCTTTTGATCGAATCAGTCTTAGATTCATATTCCGTATTTGTATTATAATTCCCGGTAGTTTTTTCAATTATTTTTTTTACCTCAGCATGGAACGGGATATTGAGGAATTTGAAGATTTCTTCGAATCTGCTTTCAGGAGTAGCGGATAGATCCTCATGACGGATGAAATGCCATTCCGGATGGTTCTGCTGGTATAAATGCGTCACATGATAAAACATATTCCAGAGCAATATACCCTGTTCAACCACTGAAGTTTCATTTACCTCTTGTTTTTTCATTTCATCGACAAATGGAATTAACCATTTTTCCACAAGCTTCTTCTGATTCAACAATTGGTTAAAGTCAAATGTCCAGCCTTTTAATTTCAGGCTGGAAACAAACGCGGCCGGATGCCGGATAAGAACTATCACTTTCATATCAAAATTTTCAGCCAGCCATTCGGCTGAAAAAAAAGCTATCGGGTCCTTGATCAACTGGTACGGCCGGAAAAGCCGATTCCATTGTTCCCTGAAATAGGCTCCCCGGTACCCTTTTCTAAATAAGAATTCAGATTCAGCCAAAAGGCCACGTAGTGTTATCTGAGATCTTGATTTGATATACCGGATATACTCAGGATGTTCATCATCCGGATCCAGGTAAGGGAACCAGTCGGTAGCTGGATTGGCAGGATGATTAAAACCCGGATTAAAAGGTTCCGCTATATAATTCATCTTGGGATGAGCTGAAATCACCCTTGCCGTCCAGGTAGTACCCGATCTATGGGAGCCGGTTACCAGTATTAGCTTTTTTTTCAATCTAAGACTGAATTATAAATATCGATGAACTGGCTAGAGTATCTCCCAAAAGGCAAGATTTCATCAGCCGGTATTTTCACATCCTGCAAAGGTCTTTTACCAGTATATATATCCTCAATCAGGTTTTTCAGCTCGTCGCTGTTCCCTCTTTCAAATAACCAGCCACCACCTTTCTGCAACTTTTCCTTTATTCCCCCGATATTGCTTCCTATTACAGGAAGCCCTGCATTCCAGGCATCGAACAGGGTGAGTGGACCGGTTTCCTGCCATATGGAAGGAATGACACAGATATCCATCTGCGATAATTTACCGGGCAGGTCTTCATTTGAAATCAATTCGGGTGCCAGAAAACGTCCATCTCCTTCTATTTTTTTTAACATCGCTCTTCCAAAAACCGTATCATTCCAGTAAGGGCCCCAGAAATAAACTTCTACGGCCATCGAATCAGGAAGTTTTTTAATTGCATCAATAAACACATCAACACCCTTGATATAAGAACAACGGCCAATAAAGACAAGTTTTAATGGTTTTCTTTCAGGAAATTTGGACTGAATAGGTTTATAAATAAAGTTATCATTCCCCAAAGTAACTTCGAAAATTTTATCTGGGGATATACTATTTAACATAAGTACTTTTTTTACCCAGGCAGCATGGATCTGTATGGCATCGACCGTCTGATAGAATTCCCTGAAAGAAGAAATAAATTTTCTGATTAATCGACGATGCTGGGTTGCCTTCTTTACCTTTCCGAAGGCAGCATGCCGTAAGCGGCAGGCTGCCTGTGTTGCGAACAGATAATTAAATGGTTTCTGTACACCCAAATATTTTAATTGGCACTCCGTGCACCGGTATTCTTTTAATTCTCCGTCACAAATGCTTTCTCCCTGATAAAGCAGGGCACGCTGCGGACAGGATTGTCCCTGGGTATGATAAGATAATACCGTTTTGATACCCAGCTTTTTTACTTGACGCAAGTGGGTCAAACTGGCACCCCTGGATTGATCATGAAAATGCACAATATCAGGTTTATAGTTTTTGATAACAGTTTTGAATCCATTATTATCTTCAAT
>CAZYDB010000059.1:0-8965 GCA_964645995.1 uncultured Roseivirgaceae bacterium | reverse complement strand
CAGATATCACATAATCCCTTATCCTGACCGGTGGAAACACCTGGATTTTAATGCCGGCAATATCGGTTATACCAAGGGGTTCCCCTTTATCCGTTTGATGGATCAGAATATGATTATCAATACCCCTCCTGATTAACGCTTTTACCAGATTAAAAGCAAAAATTTCTTTGCCTCCCGTATGCCAGGGATAAGAAGTATCGGTAAGATGTAGTACTTTCAATCTATTAACTCGGGATAAAAATTTTCAAATATATTATGTGCCCTTTCTTTAATAAACTTGATCTGTTCACTGGACAATAATTGCTTATAATTTTCTCTGTTCTTTCGTATGGAGGCTTTTGCACTGGGCATCCATCCATCGAATTCTATGCCAACCTTTTTCGTGATCTTTACAATTTCCTCTGATAGATGCTCATATCTGGCGACATAATCCAGAAGAATCAAATTACCATCCGATATAATATCCCAATTCTGACCAATGTGAGCTTTTTTAAATATAAATGTATCCAGGTCAAGATCAATATTATGCATTTTTTTATGCCAGAAATACCTTGAAATTACTTCATCAAAAGGATTGCGGACTATGGAAAAAGTAAAATATGATTCCCAAATATCACTCCCAACTGTTTTTTTTATATCAGTGGCAGACATATGGTTCCAGAATTTCTGAGTTCTGGATGGTTTACCTTTTATTTTCAACTCCAAATATTTTCTGAGAAAGAAAAATATCGTCCCTGAATAATTTCTGGGATATTGATTAAATCTAGTCCTGATTTTCTCATCGTCTTCTGCAATGGGAGTTATTATATCCTTTTTACCACAATACCTGGATAATGATATTTCAACACTGGTTCCTGCCGTTTTAACCGTTTTGACAAATATAAATCTATGCTTATATGATACGATCACAATTATTTTAATATTGAGGATATTGCCTGTTTAATAGGTTCCATATCTACATAAAAATTTTTCTCGTCGTCGAACCTGGAACCAATAACGGGCACATAATGATAATCCAATTCTTTACTCAACCAGAAGTAGTGTGGAGAAATCATATTCCCAGGCAATAATTCAACCAGCGTCATTGGATTTCCCTGCCGGTAAATAATGTTGGTCAGACCTGCACCATGTATAGCTACCAGGTACCTGGTATTCCGAAATATTCTGATCTGTTCCTTGAGTGATAAATGATCTGCATCTACAACTTGAAATCCTTCACCTTTCATGAAACTCTGCATTTCCGACTGATTACTCAACCTTCTTGATGATTTTTCTCCACGGATAAGGAATATTCGATTGTTTTCTATTTTAGATTCTGGCATTGGGAGGTCTTGACAGATCTTTTCAAAATGCCAACTGATATTAGGTATATTTTTGGGTAGTACAACCCTGTCGACAACAAAATATTCATCCGATTTCTGAAAAACCCAGTTGACCTTATTAGAAAGTGAACTGATTTCCAAAAATTCATTAAAATATCTTTTCTTTCTGATTTTGTCAGGGAGCAAAACAGGCATATTGTAATCGTATCCATTTTCATATAACATATACAAGGCACCAATCCCATCATTAAAAAAATGCCAGTAGTTTTCTAGTCCGAACCGAAGTGATATAAGTTCAGGTATATGCCTTCTATTTTTGGGTGTAATCCTGTATTTCAGAAAATTGGGAACAGGGATATTCCGCTCAGGTGCATAGGCTATGGAAGCTTCCAGCAGTTCCATATCCCCGTTGATACACCAGCCTGCATTTGGTTCAATGGTACATCTCTCCGGATAATCAAATACATAGGCGTATTGTTCGGCTTCCGAATATTTTTTAAACGATTGCTGTATGGTTTCCGGGAAACCGGTTACCTCGAATTCCTTAAAAGGAAATCCCGACTCATAATAGTTAAGGTATTTCTCCGTACGCACCGGTACTTTACCAAATTTTTTACGGAATTTCATACCCGAAATCTTCAACTTTTTCTTTCCAGAAGCTCAAAAATTCCTTTTTAAACCATTGATGGCAACCGAATGGTAACTTATGTCTATTTAATTCCCAGAGTTTGATGCAATTGTACTCCATGCTGAACCTAAAGGCATCACCAAATGGCGCCACTTTATAATCCGGGAAAGCAGCAGGCACATGGATTCCCCAAAAAACATCCTCATTGATCCTGTTTGCATTCAATAAATGATGGGACCAGCCTCCCAGGCCTGCCAGCATTTTTATAAAATAGGCTGAATAATAAAGTTTGCCTCTGAAATTAAAATTATCATACCAGGCAATCAATTCTTTTGCCGGATATACTTTCTTCCAGGTTGTTAGGACCTTCATGGCAGAAGAAATTTTCTGCAGGGAAAAGCCCCTGTTCCCTACTCCTACATAAATTTCCGGATGTATGGTCCCGTCATATTGATACAGGGGAGCCCCGATATAATCGTATTCCTTATCCATCCAATATTCAAGTTCATTCCTGAACACAAAGGCATCCGTATGATAGGTGAGAAGATACCCAAACTCCTCCAGCCTGCTGAATAACCGGATTGATTTCATGAACCGGTTATAGGATTGGAGTGATGTGAAATACTTTTTATTAAAATACAGGGTATCAATATCCGTACAGTTTTCAAAGATCTCCAGGTAATTTCCTATATTTAATTTCGCCGGTGCAATTAACCTGATCGGATAGCGGCTGAATATTCTGCCGCATTGGGTCAGAGAGATTCTTTCGTATACATCAACCGTCTCTTTATATACCGGGATCCCGATAACTACGCTCACCTTATTTTCGATTTATGTTAGAAAGGAAATAGATTGCGGATCCGGTTCGTCCATGATTTTTGTAATAACTGTAAATGCTGTTCATTTTTCCTTTCCAGCAAATTAAAAAGAATGCCTGGATAGTTTTCAGTAAAATTATCCCTGTATTTTAAAAATATCTTTTCCCGGATACGATCGTGTTCTTTTAAGGCTTCCCTGTTCCTTGAATGTTCTGATATCCTGTAATGAAACAAAACCCTGGGAATGACCTCTACCCTGTATCCTTTAAAGGTCATATTCAGCCAGAAATCCCAATCCTCAAGACCTTCCTTCAGATTCTCATCGAAGCCACCGATCTCTTCGAAAACCGACCTTTTAACCAGCGCCGCATTAACGGACTCATTCTTAATGATAAAATTCAAGTGATCCCCACCCCTGTATTTTTTTGTTTCATTCATGGCACCGAACAACCTGGCCCAGGAGGATACCGCGCCGGTTTTTTCACTTTCATTTATCCTTGGAATAGCTTCTTTCAGAAAATCAACTTCAAAAAAATCATCTGAATCAAGAAATAACAGCAATTCTCCCTCCGATTCAGCAACACCACGATTTCTGGCGGCTGCAGGACCCGAGTGGTCCTGTCTGAACAACTGTATATCCTTATCACGTAACTTCTCAAGAAACGCTATCGACCCCGGATCAGTGGAACCATCATCCACGATTACGATCTCCAATGATGGATAATTTTGCCTTCGAAGGCTTTCGAGCGCTTCATCCATGTATTTTACATTATTTAATACCGGAATTACAGCCGATACCCTGGATTGCTCAGGCATGAAGAAATTTTTTCCTGTGTTTGACGAACCGTTTAAACCATAGTTTAATTGTAAAAATACTGCTCGGGTTATCCGTGGCCAGCGCCGACCTCCTGTACCTTTTGATCAGGCTTGCATTAAAATCCGTGGACAGGTTGACTGCTTTCCTTGCATACGATGAAAGAAAACTGATAAATTTCCCCGAATCATACCATTCCTTTTTATCATTTATCTCTCTGAGGAAATCGAACCATTCAATTAACCGGATGGATTCCCGGTAATCAATATTTGTTAACTTATTATTGATCAAGTCATAGTGGAGAGCAGGAATTTCTTCTTTTCCGAGACCAGTGAAATCGCAAAGTTTGTATTCCTGGATCTCCCTGGAATTGGCGGTTTGTTCATCCTGGAACTTAAACGAAAGTTTGTTAACATGCCGCCGGTACTTCAACAATACTTCCGGTATGTTGGTGATCTTCCCGATCTTCGAAATATGATACCAGAGTTCCTGGTCCTGGGAGGTCCGGTATTTTTCATTGTACCTGAATTGATGTTTCTCTAAAAAATCCTTCCTCATCATGACCGTGGGATGACCTATGGGATTTTTAAAGAGTATCTGAATTCTTGTTTCTTCCGGATCCACCGGCGTTTTAAGTACCTTATCCCGGAACATGAGGTAGAACCAGGTGCCGGCCACGGCGATATCCGGATATTTTTCCATAAAACCCACCTGCACGTTCAATCGTTCCGGGTCGCTGATGTCATCCGCATCCATACGGGCAATATATTTACCCTCTGCCATTTTTAGCCCCCTGTTCAGGGATTTTGTCAAACCAATATTCTCATTATTATGGATCAGTCTAATCCTCGTATCCTGAAAAGATTGTATTACTTCCACGGATTGGTCAGTAGACCCGTCATTTATAATTAAAAATTCAAAATTGGTATACGTCTGATGGAGGATGGATTCCATGGCTTCGATCAAATGCGCCTCTGCGTTAAAGACCGGCATCAATACCGTAACGAATGGATTATCTACATCCTTGTCCATCTATCCGGAACGATATTTTTTCTCCGATCATTGAATGACTGATCAGCAAACCATTGTTGAGGGGCCAAGATTATGGTTCTTTCTTGTTCACCCAGCCAGGCTCCCCACCAGGAAAAGGTGCTGTTAGCCATGATATGATGCCTGCAGGATGACATCAATACCAGATCCTTCCAGCTTTCTGTATCTTGATTCCAGTCGATGTAAACCGCATTTTTTTCATTCTGAAACCGATCCCTGACCCAAAGGGGATCGTCTGAAAAAAAATAAAAACAAGGATCATGCATGCGGCCTTTTATTACATCTATTGCCTTTGAATAATAGGCAAAAGAACAGGTCCCGTATTTTTGATTATTTGCCGGATTACTTACATAATCCCCTCTCCGAATATGAACGGAAACTGATTCTTTATTCCTGATCTCTTTTCTCAGTCTTTCATTTTTATAATCCAGTGTACCGGAATACTTCAATTTGTTTTTGATCACATCCGCATTCTCTATAAAATATTCTTCGGATTGCCAGTATCCATCCAGGTAGACCGGATATTTCTCAACCACCTCAGGTATTTTATGAAAATCATTTTCCCTGATCCAAACAAATGCAGGACTTCCCAGCGCTTTTTTCAGCTGATATTTTATTATGTTTTTAATTGAAAAAGGATAGGAATAGAGTGAAAAAACAGGATTCTCTGATTTTTCAAAGGACAATCCCAACGCATTCAGAAAAATATCCCGTTGTGCAAAACCGGGTCTATTCGAAGCTTTGTCATAATCTTCCAGGTCAAACAGAACCGGGATATTAAATTTTTTTTGGAGATTTAGACCCAATGCGTATTGAAAGAGTTGGTTGCCAAGCCCCCCCTGGAGTTTTATTAAAATTTCCTTTCCCAATTTTCCCAGACGAATTTATACTGCCATGTCAGCTCGTGGGTTTTTTTCAATTCCTGCTGAATGGCTATCATCCGTTTTTCCGGATTTTCTACATATTTATTATGGAATTGCACCTGGATGTTTTTTATTTTTTTTACTGTTTCGGTGTAGGTAAGGTAATCAAGTAAATCGTATTCTGCGCCTTCAATATTTATCTTGATCAGATCGATTTCATGTATCTGCTCCTCTTTTATAAACCGGTTAAATTCCCGAAGTTCGATCTTTGTGGAATCATTACCGGAAGCATAGAGTGAAGTCCCATCTGCTGAAAAATAGATAGAAGCTAAAGTATCTTTATTTCCGAGCCCAAATGAATACACGGTTACCTTTTCATTATTTTTGAACCTTTCTTGAATATCTTTATAAAACTCGGGGAATGGTTCGAAAACATATACCCGGCAAAGATACTTGGCAAAAATATCGCTAGACCATTGACCTCTATAGCCTCCTATGTCAAATACAGTAGAACTGGGTTTCAAATTATAATTTAGGCGTAGAGTATTATCTCCATCAACTACTTTCCACTCAATACTTTCTTTTTTTTGTTGAATCCTTACGTCGTCCTTCCTAAGAATAATTATAAGTTTTTGTAATATTTTAATAAAAAGTTTTTTCATTTTTACCTCTTAAGCTATTAGGTATTATGCGCATTATGTCATGGCTATTTTTATAAAAATGATTTGGAAATAATTCAGTAATATTTTTCTTCAGATAAATCAAATCCGGATAATCATTTGATCCATCAAAACATCGTATGTCATCAATTAGTATTATATGATTATCTTTTTTATCATGATTACCGATTAACTCCAACTCTTTTAAAATAGGAGTATTTGATTTCCCTTTTGAGGTAATTCCTCCAGAAAAATGGCCATCCAACCAAAAAACTGCAATATCATGTATCTTCAATAAAATATCACTTAATACAGAGGAGCTATCCCCTTCGAATATATAAATATTTTTATATTCGACAAATCTCTGTATTGCCTCAGCATACAATTTTTTATCAATTTCAATACTGAAAATTGTATTAAAGAAAGGATACATGCCTTTAATCATATCTCCCCTATAGGTTCCGGATTCAACGAATATTTTCGCAGAGTTTATCTTTTGATAGTCAATAATCGTTAATTGCTTATATGTATGAGGAGTAGGAATTGGAGCACCTTCATTTAACCAAATGTTAACTGATTTTTTTAGATATCGTAAATGTCTAACTTTTTCGAAAAGTTTAATCACTGATATGTTTATTTTTAATCTGAAAATATATTAACATATTTTAATTTAATAGAATTAACAACTGACTTAGAGTTTTTCTTTTTCAATTGACTATTTATAAAATTTTTTATTGAGAAGCTCTTTAATTTTGCATACGTCAAATTGCCATAAATGTATGTATCTCCTGAATAAGAGGTTACAATATAAGTGATATGATTACTTGGTACAATATCAATTGGATTAGAATATTTTATAGGAAACTTAATTTTATATTTCTTTTGAATAAAAATTAAGTTAGTAGTTGTGGCGTGTATGAGAATATAACCCTTTTGATCTGCAAGTTTTATAATACTCCCAGCTGAAGCTCCAAAATATTGATCCTCTTTCTGAATTATTTCAAGATGTGCAGGTATGGTTGGATTATATTCTATTATTACGCACTTTGGAGTGAACTTATCAATACTTTGAAATACATAATAATCATTACCATCAATATCGATTGATAGTAAATCTATTTCATTTAAATCAGAAATTTTACTTAGTATATTATCAAGATTTTTTTTCCCATCATTTCTTACATATTCATTTATTAAGCATAGTTTTAAATCCTTTCTTTTTCCATATTTTTTTTTAAGTAAACCGAATTTCTCTTTGTTCCCTTCAATTAAAATTCCATGCCATCCATGATTAATCCACAAATTCCAAGTATTGCTAAAATGTTCACCATCCCAAGCACCAAATTCAACACAAATCTTTTTTGAAGGATTAATTCTTTTAAATATTTCCTCAATAACACCATCTTCTCCAAATTGAGATTTAATGTTCTTTTCAAATTTTGACAGACTCATACTAGTTTTATATTAGGTTGTTTTTTTTAAATCATATTTCATTGGATTTAATAGAATAGCTCTATTCTTTGCACGCAGTATATTACTAATTGCATCATTTTGAAAGCTATCATTAATATAAAAACTCACAATATCTTCAACATAATGGATAGATCTTTCGAAATTTGATAAACCAACTGTTAAATGTAATACTCCAGAACTATATATAAAATCATCATTATAAAAGGATATTTCATAGAATCCCTCATTTATTTTTATTGATTTACTCCATACAGTCCGTATTTGAGTGTTAAAGGTATTTTTTATTCCTAAAGCAATTATAAAATGATTTAGAGGAGTAATTATTTCAAATCTTATATTTACCTTCCAAAACATACCTATTTGAGCAGTATTAATCTCTGAACCATTAAAATCTTGAATCGTCACTTCCCTTATAACTGCATCCTTATTTGTGTAAATTGTGTCGTCCTTAAAGACGCTTTCAGAAACAATATTTAAATTTGAATATGATTTAACAACCTCAGTTATTGAAGAATTTAATTGAATAGTTCCATTATTAAGCAATAGTCCATTATCACACAATTTTTGAATACTACCCATATTATGACTTACAAATAATACAGTTCTGCCCCCTTCATGGCTTACTTGCTGCATTTTCCCGATCGCCCTTTTCTGAAACTCAGCATCGCCAACTGCCAGTACCTCGTCCACAATCAGGATCTCTGGCTCGAGAAAGGCGGCTACAGCAAAGCCCAGGCGTACCATCATGCCGGAGGAGTAGCGCTTTACAGGCGTATCTACATATTTGGTTACCCCGGCAAAGTCCACGATGTCATCCAGTTTGGCCGTGATCTCCCTGTGGGTCATGCCCAGGATGGTGCCGTTCATGTAGATATTTTCCCGGCCGGTCATCTCCGGGTGGAAGCCGGTACCAACTTCTAGTAAGGATCCTACCCGCCCTTTCAGCTGGGCTTCTCCCGTGGTCGGTGCCGTGATGCGGGAAAGGATCTTTAATAGCGTACTTTTACCGGCGCCGTTCTTGCCGATGATGCCCAGCACCTCTCCTCTTTTCACCTCGAAATTAATGTCCTTCAGTGCCCAGACGTATTCGCCTTTGGCAGCTTTAACGGTACGGTCGTTGATCTGACCTACTTTGGCGAATGGATCGTCTTTACCACGGATGCGGGCCCACCAGCGGTTGAGGTCGTGGGAGAGGGTGCCGGTGCCTACTTCGCCGAGGCGGTAGAGCTTTGAGAGGTTTTCGACTTTTATAACTGTGTCAGACATTGTAGGTCAAAGGTGAAAGGTCAAAGGTGAAAGGTCAAAGGTCAAAGGTCAAAGGTGAAAGGTCAAAGGTGA
>CAZYDB010000058.1:0-18467 GCA_964645995.1 uncultured Roseivirgaceae bacterium | reverse complement strand
TTACATATGTTATGTAACAAATGTATAAACTCTTATTATATAATCAAATCACGAAAGGTTTTATTCATGCTATTATTATGTTAAGTAGAACCGTCAATCAAAAAGGCGCGGTGGCCTGCCAAAATACCGGGCCAGCGTTGGCCTTGCGGGTGGAAGTGATTATTTTGGCTAGGGTTTTTGAATACTTTTGGGCCAATGCCAAAAGTATTTGCCTGCCCGGCATGAGGGCAACTGCGAACATAAATGAAAGAAAGACACTCGGTGAGCCTGTCAGATTCTGCAAAAGACTTTTAAAGATTCCGGATTTTCGTTGCACTGTGTCCGGAATGACGTACTAATGTTGATCTGTGCTAAACAAAGCGTAGGCCGGCAAAGTGTATCACAGGCAAATTTATAATTGCTGAGAATGCTGTATTTGAAAACGAACTGACCATTGGTGTGAAATATCGGAAACGGATGTTCTGTTTACACATAATATAGAATTATATAAAAACTTTGGCGGTGTGAAAGCCGGGATTTGCTTTAACATAAAATCATCACCATTATGCTGCTTAAACTGTCATAACTGATTTTATGTTAATCAGCATAGCTGACTGCAAACCTCTGGGTTTGTTATATAATTTATATTATGTTAAATAAGGCTTTTCAATACACTATCAAAATACAAACACATAAGTCCTGTTAAGGATGTCCCCTTCCCCTGAGTAAACCCAAAAAAAAGACGGGCATAAGGTATACATGTGAGGTCATCACCGGTAATGACAATTGATAAAAAATATAGCGTGAAGTTTGATCCTCACGCTATATTGTATTTAAAGATTATCGTTTACCTGTTTTTATTCTCCATCCTGGGCATTCGGATCAACACCTAATGCTTTTAATTTTTCAGTGATCTCATTCACTTTTTCATACTCTTTCATGAGAGAATACAGTGTCTGAAGGGTTTCAAGGGTAGGAATATCATCGGGATTAACTTCATGGGCTTTTTCAAAATACGGTATAGCCTGTTTGAAGATCTCACCGGCTTCCTGTTCAATGGCTTTACCTTCTTTTTTATAGGTATCAAGGTCCATTGCCTGTGCTTTATGCAGCACATCTGCCCCTTTGTTATAGTAATTCACACCCAGATTATAAAGGGCGTCGAAAAACTCAGGATTTTTATCGATCGCTTTTTTATACCATTCGATCGACTCATCCAGATCGCCGGCGGCATCATAAAGGTAGCCCATCTCATAATACAAAATAGCATCGTCGGGATCATTGTCGATGGCGGCCTGCAGCTTTTCTTTAGCTTCCTCAATTTGACTGGCCATGATGAGAAGCGTAATCTCATCTTGTTTGAGGTCAGGATCTTCAGGAAACTGATTACGCGCCCTTTCTGCTGCTGCAATGGCTTTGGCAGTATCTTTTACATCGGCCCGGTAAGAGTAGATAATGTTTCTGTGAACATTGACATCAGCCATGTTATTATCAGCAAGGTAGTTAAAGTTTTTAAGGGCGGTTTCAGTGTCCCCGAGCTGATTGGCAGCATATCCGGCATACATCCAGGCAGTAGTATCGTCCGGGAAGATCATTTTGACCTTATCGAAATTCTCAATTGATTTTTCGTAGTTTTCATTCTGATAGGCATCGGCTGCCGCATTAAAAACCTTACTATATAACGCAATCAGCCGCTGATCCGAGAAGATATAATAGGAATTGTTTTCACCTGTCATCTCCTTTACCTTCTGAAAGGCTTCGGCAGACTCAACAAAGGGATCTTCACTAAGGGACTGTATTTCAGGATCTTCTGAATTAAAAATTGCCTCATAGATCAATCCTCTGTAATACCAGGTTTTGGGATCGTCTTTTGTTTTTTCATGCGCTATGGCCTCGTCGATGATTGATTTAGCTTCGACTATTTCATTGGAATCCAGAAACCGTTTCGCTTTTTCTATTTTTGGCTTTTTCTGTGCAAATACAACCGTACTTACAACTAAAAAAATGAGCAGTAAATTAATCTTTTTCATAATCCTAGTATTAGCTTAAATAAATATTTTTTCCAAACAAATTTAATTTAATGATATTCAATTATTTAAAATATATTAATCTTTTTCATCTTCGTGCATATCCACTTTTTCCTGGATATTCTCTACTTTCTCCACACTGCTGATCTCATCATCCTCTCCCAATCGTATCAGTTTAACGCCCTGGGTAGCCCTTCCCATCAGCCTGAGATTGGCAACAGATATCCTTATTGTAATGCCTGAGCGGTTGATGATCATGAGGTCATCAGAGTCAACTACTTCTTTTACTGCAACAAGCTTGCCAGTTTTTGGCGTCACATTGATCGTTTTAACTCCTTTCCCTCCTCTTTTAGTGATCCGGTACTCCTCAATGGAGCTTCTTTTTCCAAATCCTTTTTCAGATACGACCAGCAGGTGTGCATCTTTACGGGAGATAACAACCATCTCCACTACCCGGTCGTCCTTGCCCTCAAGGGTCACACCACGGACACCGGAAGCCGACCTGCCCATTGGCCGGATCTGGGATTCATGGAAACGGATCACCTTTCCGGATCTTTTGCCGATCACAACATGATTATTTCCATTAGTAAGTGTAACATTAAGCAAACGGTCGCCTTCTTTTACGTTTATCGCATTGATGCCCGACTGTCTTGGGCGGGAAAAGGCTTCCAGCATGGTTTTCTTGATGGTTCCTTTTTCCGTACACATCACGATGTAATTATTATTGATATAATCGGCATCGGTCAGGTCATGTACATTAAGCACGGCCCTGATGGTATCTTCCGGTTCAATATTAATCAGGTTCTGGATTGCCCGCCCCTTTGATGTTTTTGCACCTTCCGGCATCTGGTATACTTTCTTCCAGAAAACCTTTCCAAACTCTGTAAATATCAGAAGGTAGTCATGGGCATATGCGGTGAATAAGTGGTCGGTGAAATCTCCGTCTTTGGTAATTACACCTCTGCTGCCTACTCCCCCGCGGCCCTGGGTACGGTATTCGATCAGGGGCGTTCTCTTGATGTAGCCATGATGAGAGATCGTGATCAACATTTCATCATTGGCGATCATATCCTCAATATCTATTTCTTCCGAACTATGAACGATCTCCGTCCTTCTATTATCACCATATCTTTCCCTGAGCTCGATCAGTTCTTCCTTAATGATCATCATACGTCTCTCTTCACTATCAAGGATTTCCTTCAGTTCTTTGATCAGCTTTTGAAGATCGTCATATTCTTTTTCAATTTTCTCCCTTTCCAGTCCGGTCAATCGCTGCAGACGCATATCAAGAATCGCCTTGGCCTGTACATCGGAAAGTTTAAAGCGATCCATCAACCCATTTTTAGCAGTTTCAGGATCCTTGGATTTCCTGATCAGCTCGATAACCTCGTCGATATTATCCAACGCTATGATATATCCTTCAAGGATATGCGCCCTTTTTTCAGCTTCCTCAAGCTCAAACCGGGTTCGTCGCACAACTACTTCATGACGATGCTCTACATAATTGGAAATTAGCGATTTAAGATGCAAAAGTTGAGGTCTTCCTTTAACAAGCGTCACGTTATTGACACCAAAAGAAGATTGCAGTTGCGTGTGTTTGTAGAGTGTGTTTAATACAATATTTGGTATGGCATCCTTTTTCAAATCATACACAATACGCAAGCCGTCTCTATCCGATTCATCCCGTATGTCGGTAATGCCTTCAATTTTTCTGTCATTAACAAGCATCGCCGTTTTTTCGATCATTGATGCTTTATTGACCTGGTAAGGAATTTCCGTTACAATAATTTGATCCCTTCCCTGCGGGGTGGTTACAATCTCAGCCCTCGCCCGCACAACGATCCTGCCCTTGCCGGTTTCGAAAGCTGATTTAATACCCTGAATGCCGTAAATAATTGCTCCAGTCGGAAAGTCAGGTCCCTTGACATGTTCCATCAGCCCCTCGGTCGTGATATCACTATCTTCAATATAAGCAATGATACCGTTTATTATCTCCGTCAGGTTATGGGGTGGCATATTGGTGGCCATGCCAACCGCGATGCCGGACGAACCATTAACCAGGAGATTAGGTAGTTTGGCAGGTAAAACGGTTGGCTCCTGCAGTGAATCATCGAAATTGGGCTGAAAATTAACCGTTCCTTTGTTGATATCGTTCAACATCTCTTCCGAAATCCTGCGCAGTCTGGCTTCTGTATATCGCATGGCCGCCGGAGAGTCGCCGTCAATCGACCCAAAATTACCCTGGCCATCGACCAACGGGTAACGTAAGGACCACTCCTGGGCCATCCTTACCATAGTATCATAGACAGATGAATCACCATGTGGATGATACTTCCCCAGAACCTCTCCTACAATTCTTGCCGATTTTTTATAGGACCGGTTGTAGGTCACCCCTAGTTCAAGCATGCCAAAAAGAACCCTCCGATGGACCGGCTTAAGACCGTCCCTAACATCCGGAAGAGCCCTGGAAATGATTACCGACATGGAATAGTCGATATAAGCTCCCCGCATTTCCTCTTCTATATTAATGGGGATTATATTTTCGTTCGCTTCTTCAGCCATCTAATGTGGATATGATGATAATTTTATTGATTTTTTCGAACGCAAATTTACAAAAAATAACCCGAAAAACAGGATAAATAAACAGCTTAATATCCTCCCCCTAAATTACGTTTATTAAACAGTTTATATTTATGTAAATTGGGGTCATTCTCACCGATTTTGGGGTTTTGTTTTTTATAAAAAGGTTGTCCCCTGAAGCCCTTATCTCCATGGACATGTTTTTTTTGTATCCGGCAGGTTTTATTGGTGAAATTTTTTGGATAATCATAGCCTGCAGGATCTTTTGCTCTTAACGGACAGCGAGGCATTTCGGGGATCGTATAACGGAATCCAAAATGGACATAAAGGGCAGGTTGCCGGTGTGTAATATTGCCAAGGTCCAGGCTTACCTGATAATTTTTAAGTTCATAGGATGGGCGGATCACTGCCCGGAAGTATTCTGAAAACTCATACTCGATGGGGAAGCCGATGTTGAAAAACAGACCATTGGAGGTGGTTGCCTTGTCGAAAGCGCGTCCCATTTTAACTTTACCTATCTGGATATCCATAAAATATGACCAATCCATGATCTGGTAGATCTTTCCGCCAACCATACCAAAATAACGCAAAAAATGGGTTGATCTGATATTGGGCTCGTATGCACCGATTCGTTGCTTCCCGGAGAAAGGCGTCATATCAGGCAGCCGGTGCCACTCATAGGCCAACCCGCCCCCTATTCTGAATCTTTCCAGGAAGTTATACTGGATAACCAGTGTGAAAGGCAATGTACCTGCATGGCCTTTGTAACCCAGCCGGGCAGTATCGCTTAATACCTGGTTGTCCGTATCAATATTTTCGAAACGAGTAACCGTACTGCCCACAGGAGCGTTTGCCCAATATTGGTAGCCGGTAAAGCTGGTCGACGTGGAATCGGCCAGATTGAACAAATATAATCCGCTGTACAGGGAATCACTTTTATTGATAACGCCATAGCCAGGGAGGTTGTGCCTGTAAAACGTCCTGCCATAACCGGCTGTAAAACTGATGGAGAACTGATTAAGAAATACCAGGATCGGATTTTTTTTTACATGCTGTTCCATGAAAGCCGCATACGGGTCATTGCTTTGTCCCCTGGCAATTGAAACAACCAGCAGACATACTATCAGGAAGGAGAAAGACTTATTAAGTAAGTTTGGAATCAAATGCCCTTTAATTTCACGGAAATTTACAATAAAACGTCAAATGTATCCAAAAATTTTCTAAATATTACTATTTTACAGAAGTGCCGGGGTTAGGTCCGGGTCAGACAAAATCTACCCGGTTTTATTGTTCAATGATCCATTTCATCGACAACCCGGGCAAATAGCATCATGCAAAACCTTATGCGACAGCTAAAAAAAAACCCGGGACAGGCCGGGTTAAATGGAAGATCACTTGTAAAAGCTATTCAAATTTTGCCTTGGTCGATGCATAGCGTGCTTTCAGGTCCGCATCACTTGCTAATCCTGCCTTAATTTCCTTATAAGTAGAAGCCCCCAGTGCATTGGCAGCAAGCAACTTCAATACATTAGACGCTGCCTTTTTCTTTTTATCGATCTGATTGTTCACAACATTAAGGAAGGCAACCTCCCAATCCTTTGCTTCAATAGCTTCCAGTTTGGCGGCATCGCCATCGGTTGATGATAAGGCCTGCCATCTTTTCCCCGTGATCTTGTCATCCGGATTCTGGATCTTCGCATTCTGTTGTTCGATCATACCCGATACCATCGGACTGATCGTTGATGTGATGCTTTCCACGGCCATTTCTGTGATCACATAGGTTTTTAATTGATCATCCGTTATCTCTTCATCCTGGGCAAATGCCATTGTCACGCTAAAAACAATTAACAGTAAAGCTGTAATTTTCCTCATTTGTAGTATGTTTTAAATTTACTTATTGAACATATATTTAATTTCAGAATTCATCTTTAAAGTGCCGAATTAACAAATTTAATTCATTTTTATCAAAATTTATGCCGAAAAATTAATTTATAAGTTACTGGAAATATGCCATGTATTTAATTACATCTGTTTAATTAGGAGAAATCAGATAGGAATTCAAGAAATTTTAAGCGATAATAAACTATAAAAAAATGGTAAACACATCTAGAATTTGACCATTAATTTAATGTTGAAAAACCGTGTGGTGAGCGCATTGGGCACGCCATAATAAATATTATTAAAATCACGAACCCAGTAATAGGTGATGGTATTCGCCCTGCCGGTCAGGTTAAGCACTTCTACCCCAATCCATAGTGATCTTAGAGATTCCCGCTCATTAAAATCAAATATTTTGGAAAAACCCAGATCAACACGCTGATAGGAATCGCCCCGGAAATTATTTCTTGTATTGATAGCACCCGGAGGGCCAAAAGGAAGGCCTGAAGCAAAGTTGAAATTGAGATATACCCTGTAGGAAGGAAATTGAGGTATATGATCCTGAAAGAAAATATTGAAATTAACCAGCTGATCGGTTGGTCTCGGTATATATTCCCTGTCATCCTGCCGGATATTCTCTTTTGCTGATAAGATACCCAGGCTGAACCAGGATTCGTCTCCCGGAATGAACTCGCCGCTCACCCTCAGATCGAGCCCGGTGGCATAAGCTTCGGCATCATTATCAGCGTAGTATCTGATCTTAACGTTATCAATATCATAAGGGTTGACATGATACAGATATTTATAATAGGCTTCTGCCATAAATTTAAATGGTCTTCCCCAGAAGAGGAATTGGTAGTCCAATCCAGCGATTAAATGAACCGAAGATTGTGCTTTGACATCCGTATTCAGGCTGCCGTCAAATCTTCTTAACTCGCGGTAAAAGGGAGGTTGTTGATAGAAACCTGCGGAGACGCGGAAAATGATGTTATGATACCATTCGGGAGCAAGTGCATAGCGGACCCTTGGACTTAACAACCATTGCTGGTTAAGCGTGGAATAATTTATTCTCAGCCCATAGCTGAAGTCATGTATGCCCTGCCATGAGGTTTCATGCTGGACATATCCTGTAAGTTGCTGGTTATGGGTTTCATTATCCGATCGCACAACTTCTGTAATGGTGATAAAATCCGCCGAATCCACAAAGCTGTATTCATGAAGATGATCCTGAAAATGCTGATAGGAATAACCTATTCCGAATTTCAATGACTGGGTTTCATCGATGATCAATTCATTTCTGGCTTCAGCGTTCAAAACCTGGCCATCCAGCCTGTTTCTACCATAGTCGTAATTAGTGCCTATTCCCCGGAGGGTCAGGCATTGATTGAATGTCTCACTACCCAGCCTTTTATCAACATCACATAATCTGTACCCGGCCTCGATATCGTAATATTCTCTTTCTCTTGTATAGTAATTGGAGAGGATCAGTCTGCTGTTAAAGCGTTCAGCGAACCTGTGGGTGAGCTTCACACCGGTTTGCAGTGTATTATAATTCAATGTTTCCTGACCTATGAAGGCAACAAACAAATCCAAAGGAATGTTAAAGGTGCCAAAGCTGGTCTCACGGCTTTCAGGAACGACCTTATAACGGTTATGGCCATAAGCGAACAGGATTCCAAGGTCGGTTTTATGTTGACCGGACGCGTCCGCTTTTCCAGGCTTAACACTGAGGTAGCCCTGAAAGTCGGTAAATCGCGGCAAATATTCGCCCTGGGTCTCAAAGGTATTTAACAAATATTCAGTTCTTTTATGCCTTAGGCCTCCAATGAAAGACACTTTTTTATCCTTGCTCAGGCCTTCAATATGAAGACTGCCACCCAGCAGGCCGGCCATTACAGAGCCTCCCCAATGGTCGGGTTCCCTGTAGGTAACGTTCAGATTGGAAGATAATTTATCACCGTATTCCGGGCCCCATCCACCGGAAGAAAAAACAATATTTTCTGTCAGATCCGGATTAACAAAACCAAGTCCCTCCTGTTCTCCCGCCGTTATAAGAAAGGGCCTGTATACGGGAATGTCATTTACGTAGATCAGGTTTTCCTCGAAATTACCACCACGGACAGAATAGGTGCCGGATAGTTCGTTATTACTGACAACCCCGGGAAGCGTTGCTATCAGATTGCCGATTTCTCCAAAAGGAGCAGGCATCACATTAATATCTTTAGGATGGAGAACCGTCACGCTCACCTGTTTACGAAAATCCTGGTCCCGCCCGGAGGCAATTTCAATACTATCAAGCATTTGTACGTTTTCTTCCAGCACAAAATCAAAGTTCCTGGTTTCCCCGGGTTTCACGTTGATCGTTAAAAACAGAGGGTTGAAATTGATATGATTAATCTGGAGGGAAAGCGTCCTCTCTGAGGGAATAGATAAATTATAAAAACCGGAGGTATCCGAAGTGGTGCCGGTTTTAATTTCAGGAATACTGATGGTGGCGAGGTGTACCGGATTTCCCTCCTGGTCTTTTACATATCCCGATAGTATGCCATTCTCCTGAGCCCTGCAAATGGTTGATATAAGGAAGAATAATATAAGCGTGAGCCAAGTAACCCAAACATTCATGCAACGCTTAGTCTTTTTGATTTAATGCCTTGTTTTTGAGTACTTTAATGGTTGCGGCAGGGTTGTCAGACTTAAATATAAACGTACCTGCAACGAATACATCCACCCCGGTCAGTTTTAATTCACGGATATTATCCGTAGAAACGCCCCCATCCACCTGGATTAGCAGATCAGGATTGATAACCGCAGCTAATTTCCGGAGATCTCTGATTTTATCATAAGCATTTTCAATAAAGGATTGTCCACCAAAACCGGGGTTGACCGTCATGATCAGCACCATGTCGAGGTCAGATAAAACAGGCTTTAAAAGGGACACATCCGTATGTGGGTTTAAAGCAACACCGGCCTTAATGCCACGGTCTTTGATCTGATGGATGGTACTATGAAGATGGGTACATGCCTCATAATGAACCGTTATGTTGTCAGCACCGGCATCAGCGAAGGGTTTGATAAAATTTTCGGGATGAACGATCATTAAATGAACATCCAGGAATTTCCCGGTGGCCTGTCTGACGGCTTCCACGATGGGTATTCCAAAGGAGATATTCGGCACATAGACACCGTCCATTACATCCAGATGGATCCATTCTGCCTCACTTTCATTGATCAGTTCAATTGATCGTTCGAGATGCAAAAAATCAGAATTAAGTATAGAAGGAGCAATTATACTCATGGAGTCAATATTTAAGGAATAAGAATTTTCACCGAACCGGAAGATCCGCCGCTGGAAACATTCAAAAGATACAGGCCTGGCCTTAAACCAGAAAGATCCAGTTCCAGCTTATGATCCGGATCAGGGGAGATATTTTCAATCGTTAATAAACTTTTGCCATTAATATCATGAATCAATATCCTTATTCTGCCTGTAACAGTCGCCTCCGTCAATTCAATAAATAGCTTTTTGTTATCTACAGGATTAGGATATATTTTCATGAAATCTTCAGGTAGTTGCCTATCATGGACCGAGGTGATCATCGACTGTATGTTCCTGTAATCAGGGAGGCCATATCCCAGCAAGGTGTCCGGTTCTGAATACTGAGAACTTCCTTTGATGATCACATTGAGTAATTCCATATTATTCAGTTCCGGGTAGGCCTCCCAGAGACCTGCCGCCAGTCCGGCGATCAGTGGAGAGGCAAAGGATGTGCCGCTTCCGGAGGATAAACTGCCGTCATACTGAACGATCTTCGTACTCTGACCCAGGGCAACGACCTCTGGTTTGATCCGGCCGTCGGCCGTAGGTCCGGTTGAACTGAATGAAACATGGTTGAGGTTCGCGTCAACGGCGCCTACCGAAATAACCGAATCAGCATCGGCAGGAGCCACCAGTTTTTTCCAGTTATTATTGCCTTCATTCCCCACACTGACTATGCATAAAATACCCCGGGAAGCCGCCATATCCGTCGCACGGGTAATTATGGCTGTATTTCCATCCATACTTTCATAGGTATAATTCATTGAGGGTTCGTCGAAGGTATTGTAACCAAGAGAAGTATTGATGATATCAACACCAAGGCTGTCGGCATATTCAGCAGCAAACAACCAGTTGTATTCTTCAATAACATGTTCCGGAGAGGTATCTTCTGTTACACATAATACCACATCAGCATCATAGGCAATCCCCTCATAAGCCGATTCACTGAAACCGGATATCGTGCTTAATACACCGGTGCCATGATCGTCGTACTGAAATACGCTGGAGCTGTTCCTTACAAAATCCCTGGCTGCGATGATCTTATTCTGTTCGAATAAATGAAGAAAATATTGACTGATATCTACTCCTGTAAATCCTGCGTCAAAAACGCCAATCATGATATCCTTACCTGTATAGCCATCCTCATGCATGCGATCCACACCCAGCATTTTGTTTTGTAAGGCATTGGAAATACTGGTTTGCTTTATACCTTCCACTTTACTTGTCAGGTCCGGAGGTTCAGTTGACGGTGCCAGCCTTGCCCCTGGAGCAACAAACCGTACCTCTTTTACAAAGGATAACTGTTCAATGCCGGGAATAAGATTTTGATCTACCTGCACAAGCACACCATTCAACCATTTAGTTTGAAAAAAAACAGCTACTCCCTCTGACTGAACAGCGTTAATATAATTTACATTGACAGGAAGGTCTGATGTCGTAACGGGAATATTATATTTTATCCTCCTGGCGATAGCACGCGGGCTTAAAAATTCATCGGGCTTATTGAGGTCAAAGGCGGTGCCTTCCTTATCAGTAAAGAATACCATATACCTGTTCACCTGGGCTTCACCAATAACCGGAAGGATGATGAGCATCAAAAGGAGAAAGCAGATATTTCTATTCTTTGCCATAGTCAATTAATTGCATAATTAATTCGTTCCCGTTAGTTATAATATCTTTACCATAATCAGGATCGGATTCAACGTCAACATATTTTAAATTTATAAATTCCTTATATACCATTCCTACACTATCGGCATAAATTTCTTTTCTCACATCTTTATCGATCAGCGACATGAAGTCCTTTTGCAATACTTGAGCTGAATTTTTAAAGGAAAAGTTTCCGGTCATGAATGGCTCTCTTACACTAGTATAGGAATACAGCACTTCATCCTGCGTGTTAAAAGCATTACCATCCCAGGAAAGGTCTTTTTTTACCGGGAAGGTAAGTTTAACAAAGGGGGTATTGTTCTCGTAGACGACCAATCGTGTTTTTGTCAGGACAGCGGTCCAGACCTCAACCTTTTCGATATCCCATGCCACCGTATCCCGGGATCGGGTATATCTTCTGATCCTGAAGGACAATTCACCGGCCTGATTTGAAAAAGTATCGGTCACAATTTCTTTAAGAAAGTAATTTTTTTCCTGCTTTTCACCATCAAAATAGATTTTTTCTATAACCTCATATTCCCTGTAATTTCCGATATCCAGTGGATAATATTCATATCCTTTGTTTATCTGATCCGGATCGATACTGGACGGATCGCAGCCATAATTCATAATCAGTACCACTGAGAAAATATAATCGAGGAGCAGTTTTCGTACGATATAAGATTTCGGATCCTTCACTTTTCGTTTTTAGATACTGCAAATATACTGCAATAGCGCGATTTAATTCATCACCGCGCCTGCGATCGTTGCCGTCATAAGTGTAGCCAATGTTGCAGCAATCAAGGCTTTTATACCCAGTCTGGACAGATCTCCCTGGCGATTGGGGGCGATCCCTCCTATTCCGCCGACCTGTATGGCGATGCTGCTGAAATTAGAAAAACCACACAGTGCGTAGGTTGCAATTATAACAGATTTTTCCGTTAGCATATCCTGGTGTAGCATATTGCTCAGGCTCTCATAGGCAACAAATTCATTGATCACGGTCTTCTGACCGATCAGGCTGCCCACCTGTAGCGTTTCCGTCCATTCCACGCCTATTGCAAAGGCGAAGATCCTAAACAACTGTCCCAGGATATATTCCATTGATAGACCGTTAAAATGGCCATTGGTGGTATCGATGATGATTGCATTTAGCCCTGTCCATTCTCCGATAAGGTCTCTCAGAAAGAAATTAAGCATATAAATAATGGCGATAAACGCAAGCAGCATAGCACCGATATTCAAAGCCAGTTTCAGTCCGTCTGACGCTCCTCTGGAGAGGGCGTCGATCAGGTTTACGCCCATTTGTTCTCCGGATACGGAGAGATTCCTGTCGATCTTGTCAAATTCCTTTTCCGGAATCAGAATCTTTGACATCACTATCGCTGCCGGTGCGTTCATGATGGAGGCGCTCAGGAGGTAGGAAGCGAAGCGTGCCTGTTCTGCCGGGTCGTCGCCACCAAGAAAAGTAACGTAACCGGCCAGCACGCCACCGGCTATTGTGGCCATTCCGCCGGTCATGAGGCACATTAGCTCGGAAGTGGTCATGCGGGATATGAAAGGCCTGACAAGCAAGGGCGCTTCCGTCTGGCCCAGGAATATATTACCTGCTGCCGACAAGCTCTCGGCGCCTGATAGACGCATTGTCCTTACCATAACCCATGCAATGCCTTTAACGATCTTCTGGAGAATGCCCAGGTAATAGAGTCCCGTAGAGATAGAAGCAAAGAAGATAACTGTCGGCAGCACGCGAAAGGCAAAGATATAACCAAAATCATTCGTTGCCAGGCCATTAAAAAGGAAAGCAGCGCCATCACCGGAAAAACTCAGCAATTTGACAAAACCACGGCTGATAAGCCTGAAAATATCTTCAACAAGGTCAATTTTGGTGATCAGCAGGCCGAAAGTTATCTGTATCCCAACACCGATCAATACTAATTTCCAGTCAATGGACTTCTTGTCTTTCGACAAAAGGAAGGCGACAGCAATGAGAAAGAGCAGCCCGGCAAGACCCCTTAGGTAATCCATGCTGCTCTAATTTCTTCTGTTAAGCTCATCCCTGATCTTAGCAGCCAGCTCATAATCTTCTTTCTCAATGGCTATTTTCAGTTGTTCCTGAAGCTTTTCATAAGAGAGGTCTTTCAGGTTTTCTGTTGTACCGGCTTTCTTTTTACTCTCTGAAGGTGGTTTTTCCTGCTTTTTACCAATATCCATCTCTGATCCTTCTTCTGTCTCCTCTGAAAGCACAATACCCGCCTCTTCCATAATATTTTGGAAGGTATAGATTGGAGCATTAAAACGAAGGCCAATAGCAATGGCATCGGAGGGCCGGGCATCAATCTCTACTTTTTTATCATTATTATTACAGACTATTTTGGCAAAGAAGACACCTTCTTTTAGGTCCGATATAATGATCTCCTCGATTGAGAAATGAAATGAATGTCCGAATGATTTGAACAGATCATGCGTCATAGGCCGGTTAGGAACAATTTTTTCAATCTCAATTGCTATTGCCTGTGCCTCAAACATGCCGATAATGATAGGCAACCTTCTGTTTCCGGTAGTCTCACCAAGAACCAGGGCAAAGGATCCTGACTGCGATTGACTTGATGATAAACCTAATATTTCCAAACGTATTTTCTCCACTGCTCAAATATAGTTATTTATGTTTTCTTATTGCTTCAATGAGGGCAGGAATTACTTTAAAGGCATCGCCGACAATGCCATAGTCGGCGGACTTGAAAAAGGGAGCTTCCGGATCATTATTAATTACAAGGATATATTTTGAAGAGCTTACTCCTGCCAGATGCTGAATAGCCCCCGAAATACCTGCTGCCACATATAAGTCGGGACTAACTTTTATCCCGGTTTGTCCGACATGTTCATGATGGGGTCTCCAACCGGCATCCGAAACGGGCTTGCTGCATCCAAGGGCTGCCCCCAAGGCCTCTGCCAGGTCTTCTATTAAACTCCAGTTCTCGGGACCTTTCAGTCCCCGCCCTCCGGAAACTACTATTTCTGCTTCCGAGAGCAGGATATCACCTTTGGCTTTTTCCATTCCGGTCAATGTAACCACTACCTGGTCCTTACCGGCGGTAATTTCTGATTCGACAATTTCTATCTCATTATCATTTTCTTTAATACCACAGGCGTTCTTCCTGATCGACAGGATCTTTCTTTTACCCGTAAGCCTGACATCCTCGTAGGCTTTTCCCGAATAGATGCTCCGTTGAAGTACGCAGGTTTCTGTAATGTCCGGCACTGAGGTGATGTTGGTGGCGACACTTGCTCCGGTCCTGATGCCTGCCATAGCGGCTACCGGGTCAGCAAGTGAGGACTGGGCCATCACCACGTATTCTGCATCTTCAGATTCAATAAGCTGAACCAGAACATCCGCATAACTACGGATCATAGGCCGATCAAGCCTGATGTCTGATACATGAATGACCCTATGACAACCATATTTGCCAAGTTCATTAAGCTGATCGGCAGGCAGGGATCCAAAAACAGTGCCAACCACACGGTCGCCGATAGCACCGGCAATCTCCATAGCATAAGAAACAGCTTCATAGGAAGCCTTCCTTATTTTACCTTCTTCCCTTTCAATAAAAACCAATATTGCCATATTATCAGATTACTTTTGCTTCTTCAATCAGGGCCTGCACCAATTGATCCACTTCTTCTGCTTCAAACAACTTCCCCTGTCCCTTTTCAGGCGGCAGTGAAAAATGCAGTGTATCAACCCTGGTTTCGGCGGCTATCGGATCAAGAACGGTGAATGGCTTGGAACGGGCAGTCATAATACCCCGCATATTGGGAATCTTCCATTCGGCAACAGGTTCCTGCACTCCGGCGATCAATGGTATTTTTGTTTCCAGGAATTCCTTCCCTCCTTCTATTTCCCTGGTCATTTTTACTTTTTCTCCATGGATTTCCATTTCCATCACCGGTGAAAAGGAAGGCATTCCGACCATTTCCCCGGTCATGGCATGCACGATACCACCATTAAAATCAATTGATTCGCGTCCCATTAACACCAGATCGTAGTTATTTTCCCCAATCACATGTGCTATCTGACTGGAAACAAAGAAGGAATCAACAGGATCAACATCGATCCGAATGGCTTCGTCAGCACCGATGGCAAGGGCACGCCGGAGGGTGGGTTCGGTTTCAACCTTTCCAACATTAAGAACCGTGACATGAGCCTGGTGAGAAGTCTTCAGATCGACAGCCTTGGAAATAGCGTAGTCATCATAAGGACCAATGATAAATTGAACGTTCGTTGAATCGAATCTGGTATTGTTATCATTGAAAGCTATTCTGGCCGTCGTATCTGGCACATGGGTAATGCAAACCAGTATGTTCATGAATTGATTGTTTTAGCTCAAATTTATAATACCTGTTGGAGATAATGAATTATATTGTAAATTAAATCGGAATATCACGACAATAATTATGAAAAGCAGAATTCAGGAAATTATTGAAATGATCAACAATGATCCGGACGACCCTTTCCTTCATTATGCACTGGCACTTGAATACATGAAAGGAGATCAGATCGATGAAGCCGGGAAAAAGCTCAGTCATTTATTGTCAGCCTTTGCCGATTACCTGCCCGTCTATTATCAGGCAGCTCATTTTTATTATTATCACGGCGATACTGAAAAAGCAAAAGAGACTTTTGAGCAAGGGATCCGGCTGGCAGAAAAACAATCAGAGGATAAAACGCTTAAAGAACTTCGTTCAGCATATGAGCAATTTTTATTTGAGATCGATTAATTTTAATGAATAATTCTAATAAAATTATTAAATTGTTAGCTGTTTCCCAGGGTCATCACACGATTCATGGAGGTACAAAGTTGGTCTGTTACTATGGAAGATCTCTACAAAACCATTCTTAATGGCGATATGAGTTTATTCAGGAATTATTATGAAAGAAACAAACAATCTTTCATTGATACATTCAGAAAACGCTTTCAGATCAATTCCATCCAGGCAGAGGAACTTTATAAAAAGGCAAATCTAATATTTGTGAGGTTGGTCGTTGATCAAGGAGCAATAGCCAACCAGGAATCAGAATCAGCATATGATTTGATATCAAAAATCGGTGAAAAAGTAATTACCGATGATTTTACAGCGGATGAGTTGATTTCAAACAAGACTTGGTTGAGTTTGATCAGGACGGAGTTGAAGGAGATAGAATCAATTCCTGAAAATCTATATCAGATTCAAAAAACATTGGACGATCGCTGTAAGAAATTATTAATTTTCCTATATTATGAAAAAATTCCTGCTTCAAGGGTCATGGAATTGATGGAAATCACAGATGAATCTGAGATGGATTCATTAAAAAAGGATTGTTTGTCGAAGATCAACATATAAATTTGTTTTCCTTTCCTGAAAAATGTTTACTGAAAGAGAGATAGAAGCTTATTTACTGGATAAATTACCTTTAAATGAAAAGATATCTTTTGAGACCTCCTTGAAAGAAGACAGAGAACTCAGGAAAAAACTTGATAATTACCGGAAAAAGGTTCATGCCCTGGAAAATATTGCCAGGGTCTCCTTTCTGGAGGATCTGGATCACTGGAAGGTACTGACCAATGGGAAAAAAGAGAATGAAAAAGAAGACAATAAAGAAAAAAGTTCTTTCGTTCTCGGACCGATGATCAGCTATACGCTGGCATTTGTAATTATTGGCCTGGCCGCACAGATTTCTGACAGTTACGATCCGATAAGAAGTTTTTCCAATTCAAGGGCTTTTACTTTTTATTTTGAACCGATCAGCATTAGTCATATTTATAACAGTCTGGATGCTGACGATATTGAAGATTCGAAAATGGAAGCTATTGAAAGGTATTCCAGGCAGGAATATGACGATGCACTGACACTGCTTCAGGAGATCAACAAAACTGATAATGATGATGCTTTATTATTAATTGAGGCTATTAGTCATCTTAACCGCGGAGAGATCGAATTGGCTATCCAGCAACTGGAACAGGTTACAGAACAAAATGAAGAATTAAAAGAACATGCCCAATGGTACCTGGCGCTGGCATCCATTAAAAACGGCGAAATGAATAAAAGCAAAAATATTTTGCTGGACATTACCGATCATGCAGGTATATACCATAATAAATCCATGGAACTGCTTCAAGTCCTTATTCCTTTAACGAAGAATAACGAGGATCTCCCCAAATAACAATAAAAGCCCGACCGGAAAGGCCAGGCTTTTAAAGCTTAAGTGATAAATTCTTTATTTTTTTACCTTGTCGACGATAGCTTTGAAAGCTTCGGGGTTATTCATGGCAAGATCAGCCAGCACCTTGCGGTTAATATCAATATCGGCTTCTTTTAACTTCCCCATAAAAAAGGAATAGGACATACCATATTCCCTGACTCCTGCATTAATCCGCTGGATCCATAATTTCCGGAAATCCCTTTTTTTAGCTTTCCTGTCCCTGTACGCATAAGATAACCCTTTATCAACTGCGTTTTTTGCAACGGTCCAGACGTTTTTCTTTCGTCCGAAATAACCTTTAGCCAGTTTAAGGACTTTCTTTTTTCTGTTCTTTCTGGCGGCATGATTTACTGCTCTTGGCATAATTTAATTTGTTTTTGGCAATTGGCGGCATTAAAGCACTTATAACCAATAACCTGGTGAAACATATTACCTTTTCAGATGTTCAGCATTTTTTTAACCCGCCGGACATCCGATTTGTCAACAAGCGTATCATGCGTTAAATTACGCTTCTGCTTTGTCTCTTTCTTCGTCAGGATATGACTCTTATAGGCATGTTTTCTTTTGATCTTTCCCGTGCCCGTAAGTTTAAATCTTTTTTTAGCTCCTGATTTTGTCTTTACCTTCGGCATTTTCCCTTTATTTAATTTTTCCTTTTGGTGATAATATAACTGTCATTCTTTTGCCTTCCATTTTAGGCATTTGTTCAACCTTGCCGTAGTCTTCAAGTTCCTGTATAAACTTGAGCAACAACACCTCTCCCCGTTCTTTAAACACAATTGTCCGGCCAGCGAAA
>CAZYDB010000057.1:11443-18747 GCA_964645995.1 uncultured Roseivirgaceae bacterium | reverse complement strand
TCGATATACAGTAAAATTATGTATTGTCAAAGCTTTTAATTTCGGGATCCCTCCTTCATCAAGTAATGCCATCGCATCGTCTTCTTCTCCGGTCATTAGCATAATACGAAAACGCATGATGTCCTCCTTATAAAGATCCAGTATCGAATCCTTCGTCCATTGTGATCCGAACATGACCCTGGGACTTCTATCCCTGAGGTGTTCGCTGGATATCCTTGTATCGATCGATTGCTGAAAAAGCGCCACCCTCGTTTCACGCCATAAACGCTTTCCAAATAATAAGGGAGAATTAGAAGCGATTGCCAGGACGGGAGCAGTGAGGGCCTGGGCGTTATTATACTGATTTACGAAAGTATCCGGATGTACCTGCAAATGTACCTGGAAACTTGTATTACAGGCTTCCAGCATGGCGGAATCATGTTTGATCAATAACTCATCAATACCCCTGACCCGCAATTCGTAAACCTTGCCTCTCAATCGGTTAATAGCCTTCACCAGTGCGGCATACCTGTCAAGGGGCGTCATATTATCAAGTTCCAGGTCGAATTTCCTGATCGATGGAAGAATGCCGGTGATCACATAATCCACTCCTATCTTGGCAGCCTGTTCACGCAATGAGGATAAAAGCCGTCTGATCTCCTCTTCAAGCGCTGAAAAACAACTCCCTTCAAAATAATGGGGAGTAAGATTGGCTTCAATATTAAATTTAGCAAGCTCGGTGGTGAAGAACCTTTGATCGAGCACCGGTAAAAGATCCATAATCCGGGGAGCCGGCTTATAATGCTCGTCAATCAGGCAAATCTCCTGCTCAGCACCTATCTTCGGCTTTGCCTTATCAAAATAACCCTGCGCAAGCATTCTTTCCAATGCTTTGATATCTTGAAGCAACCGCTGGGTAAACTGATTCAGATCTTTTTGCCTGACAACTGATCTTACTTTTAAATCGCGCATGAATTATTTCGAGGTATTAAAACCTTATATGAAGCAAGAAAACACATGGAACAATAAAAGAAAATATTTTAACATTAGGTAATTTCTTTTATTAATTGTATTAAATAATGCGTTCTTCTAATATAAATTTAATGAAATAATGTGATAATTTAACACCTCTTTTAGATTGCAGACATCTTATATGAATATTAATATCATGCGTTGGTTATTATTGATTAGCATTTTTTATTTCCATAACCCTTCTGTGTTCAGCCAGGAAATACAAACAATATACCTTAATGACAGTTCTATCATGGGCAGAGGCAAGGTGGTCGATAACCTGAAAGAAGGGGAATGGATACTGTACCATTTAAACAGTAAAATAACAGAAGTTGGCCGCTTTGAAAACAATCGGCGGGAGGGGAAATGGGAAGTGTTTGATAAAGAGGAAAACAAACTTTCTGAAGTCAATTACAAAGATGATATAGCAGGCGGAAAATATAAATTATTCTATCCGAACGGCCGTATTAAATTAACCGGTGAAATGCTCGATACACTCAAAACGGGAATTTGGCGTGAGTACTACAGGGATGGAACAATAAAGAGTGAGGGAGCGTATATCAATAATCTTAAAACAGGATTATGGAAATTCTATAAAGATACCGGCCTTCCATATATTGAAGCAGAATATACCCGGGATACACTCGATGGCTCCTATCGGGAGTATGATCTTTTCGGCTATCTGATCACTTCAGGCACCTATAACATGGGAATAAAGGAGGGATTGTGGCAGGAATATAATGACAGCGAATTCGTGAGTTTCTCCTGCTACTATAAAAATGGATTAAAAGATGGGGAATGCATCGAATATTATCCAAATGGATCAGTAATGGCCCGGAAAAATTATGATAAAGATATTCCTGTGGGAAAATGGGTTTACTACTATGAAAATGGGCAGAAAAAAAATGAAATGTATTTTGAAAATGGGTTTCGGGAGGGAGACTATATAGAATATCATCCCAATGGAAACATCAGCGTAATCGGGAAATATATCCTTGATAAAAGAGTTGGAATATGGAAAAACTACTATGAAACAGGAGTCCTTTTTTCGACCGGTCCTTATCTCGATGATCAGAAGGATGGATTATGGAAATATTTCAATGAATTCGGATATCTTATTTCAGAAGGGAATTTCAAAGAAGGATTGGAAACGGGTCAGTGGTTTTTTTACCATGATAATGAAATCATTGAATCCATTGGTTCTTATATTGATGGAAAACAAAATGGTCTTTGGGGCTTATTCTGGAGAAATGGCGAACTCAAACAGGAGGAGAACTGGGTTAATGGCAGGCTTATGAGTATGACGGACGTATATTTTGATGAAGACACTCTTTCCAGTGGAGACGTAAAGGAAGGTGCCGGAACCAGGATCACCTATTATCAAACCGGCGAAATCAAGGAAAAGATCGAATATAAAGCCGGAAAGCCGAATGGGAATTGGGAATTCTACAGCGCAGAAGGTTATCTTTCAATAAAAGGTAAAATGACTGATGGCATCAGGAATGGGGATTGGGTATATTATCATGATAACGGAAATATTGAATCAAAAGGCAGTTATACAAATGGCTTATTAACAGGTAAATGGGAGTTTTATAACCGCAGGGGAAAGTTGAAAGAAGAGATCATTTATAAAACAACGGAGGTTGACCATACGGAAGAGTAAACCGCCGTCAGAATAAACTTTTTGTTGTTTTAAGCTGTTACCATAATAAACTTAATATCATGTTTGGATTATTCAAAAAGAAATCAGAAAAAGAAAAACTTCAGGAACAATATAAAAAACTGATGGAGCAGGCCTATAAGCTATCTCATACCAACAGGACGGCGGCTGATGCCAAAACAGCCGAAGCTGAAGAAATATTGAAAAAAATGGAAACACTGGATTAAGCCTCTGATTCGGCAAAGGATTGATTGACTGAAAATCGCGTATTAATGGCCGTAAGGAAATGATCAAGATAAGCCTGCCAATTTAGCCTGACCTGTTCATTAATTTTTGTTGTTCGGCGTAATTTTAAGATATATAGGTGATATTCAATAAGATACTTCGCCAGGTTAACCCTGATGGGGTGAAAAATTCTTGAATTTTTCAGGTTAGAAAATTCCTGAAAATTATTTTCAGGGTATAAGAGAGATTTACAACTACTCTATCGCTTAGTATAGAAATAAAACAGGGTTCAGCTATCTCATTTTGAGGAAATTGCAAAACCCGGGATAAGCCCTGCTTCGAAAGCATTTGAACTCAACTTATTTATCGAAATTCCCTTTAAAAAAGGGAACTTTAAAACAAATCACCCGGTTGAATAGACAGGTGAGCCAAGTACAGTCTTATGCCCGTGGGAGAAATACGCCGGCCATCATACAGCGGGCGCTACCACCACCATATTTTTCGATCGTATCAAGAGGAGCATACAAAAGGGTTGCATGATGCCTGAGTCTTTTTTCCGTTTCCTTTCCAAGAGATCGATAAGCTGAGTCAGACATAACCAGTATTCTTTCACCTTTTCGATTATTCACTTCAAGCATGTTGCCCGCAAAGTTATTCATCTGATGATGGCTGATACCAATGATCTCTTTCCCTGTAGATTCAATACGATGCATAATATTGATCCTTTCTGCTTCGTCGACAATGGATTCAAGACAGATCGCAACAAAGCCCGATCCGATACACATCAGCACATTGGCATGGTATATATCCTGCCCATTCTCATCCACCGAGTGAAATACGACTTTTTCAAAACCTGTTTCCTGGCAAAAGCGATCCAGTACCGACTCATCTGTCCTTGGTGATAAATTGGAATATGCCAGTTTATTTTTATAATCAAGAACCATGCTTCCGGTGCCTTCTAAAAACCGGTCGGCCTGTTCATAAATACTGAGATCGATTATATTTTTTATCTGGCAATGATATTCCTTCTGAAGGAGGAGCAGGATATCTTCACGGCGTTCCAGCCGCCGGTTTTGTGCCATCATGGGATACAGTACCACGGTTCCATCATGATGAAAGGATATCCAGTTATTTGGGAAGACAGCATCAGGAGTAACAGGCTCTGGTGTATCTTCAATAAGAATAACCTCTATTTCTGCGGCCGTGAGTTTCGCCACAAACAAGTCAAATTCCATCCTTCCCTGAGAACGGATAAGTTCAGGTGCGAGATCCATGTCCTGCTTCTGAAAAGTATTTGAAGTAGCCGTAAGGGGGTTAAAACCAAAAGTGGCAGGTCTTATCATCAATATTCTATCCGGCGCCTGTGTCAGCATATTCTATTTATGTCTTGACCGTAAGATATCAATTACTTCTTCAAAGGAATACCCCTTGGCTTCAAGCAGTACAAGATAATGAAAAAACAGGTCTGCCGCTTCATTCAGGAAAAGATCTTTATCTTCATCCTTTGATTCAATTACAAGTTCAATGGCCTCTTCTCCCACCTTTTGTGCTACTTTATTCATTCCCCGCTGAAAAAGAGAACTGGTGTATGATTTATTGGAAGGGTTGTCATGCCTGTCCTTGATAATCGATGTCAGATGCCGGATAAATTCAAGAGAATCCTTATTTTCTTCATCAAAACAGGTGTCGGCTCCGGTATGGCATACCGGACCTTCAGGTTCAACCTTTATCAACAGGGTGTCCTGATCACAATCTTCCATGATCTCCCTGACATACAGAAAATTACCTGAAGTCTCCCCTTTGGTCCATAAAGCCTGCCTTGCCCGGCTGTAAAAGGTCACTTTCCCTTCTTCAGTCGTTTTTTCATACGATTCTTTATTCATAAAACCCAACATTAATACCTTCAGCGTTTTATGATCCTGTATGATAGCAGGTATCAGACCGTTATATTTATCAAAATCCAGGGCCATCAGTCAATATTGTTTAAGTTCGTTAACACTTTTTTATTCTGCACTCGGTTCTACCGCCTGAAAATTTATCAGATCCGGGTGATCAGATCCTCACGGGAATGTCACATTTCTGCAAATAGGCTTTCAATTCCGGTATGGGGATTTCCCTGAAATGAAAAATGCTGGCAGCAAGGGCTGCATCAGCCCTACCCTGCGTAAAAACATCTTCAAAATGGGCCATTGTCCCGGCTCCGCCGGAGGCGATCACCGGAATAGAGAGCATGCCGGAAATTTTGGCATTCAAGGCAAGGGCGAAACCATTCTTCGTGCCATCATGATCCATACTGGTCAGTAAAATCTCCCCGGCCCCCCGGCTTTCCACTTCCCGGACCCAGGTAATAGTATTGATCGATGTAGGGGTCCTTCCCCCATGAATATGTACCTTATCTGCGTCTTCATATTTTTTTGTGTCCACTGCTACGACGATACACTGACTGCCAAACTCACTGGATAACCGGTCGATCAGCGTTGGATCCTGAATAGCTGCTGTATTAATGGAAATTTTATCGGCACCTGCATGCAACAAGGCAGACACGTCATCCATCGAAGAGATCCCCCCACCTACAGTAAACGGGATATTGATGCCGGCAGCCACTCTTTTTACCAACGCTATCAATGTCTTCCGTTTTTCAACCGTTGCCGTAATATCCAGGAAAACGAGCTCATCCGCTCCCTGTTCGGCATAAAGACTGCCCAACGCCACAGCATCACCAGCATCCCTTAGATTAATAAAGTTGACACCCTTTACCGTCCGCCCATCCATTACATCAAGACAGGGTATGATCCGCTTAGTCAGCATATTGATTTTTTATTTGCGCGTCCATAACTAAAACCAGGATTTTTTTTACCGGCAAGCCAAAAGAAATCCTGAGCAGTTTTCCTTTTCCTTCACTTCAGTCCCGGGGGTATTAATTGAGAAACCGTTTTAAATCCTCTAACTGGATAATCCCTTCATAGATTGCCCTGCCAATAATTATCCCCCATACGCCGATCTCCTCAAGTTTTTCGATATCTTTCAGTGAAGACACGCCGCCACTGGAAATCAGCCGTATATCAGGAAAGTTATTGATGATCTCAATATAAAGATCAAAAGCCGGCCCTTCAAGAACACCATCACGTTCCACATCGGTACAAATGATATATTTAACGGATTTCTCTTTATAATACTGAATGAAATCCAGAATATCCCATTCAGACGTTTCTGTCCACCCCTTGATCGCGATATTCCTTTCCTTGACATCGGCACCCAGAATGATCTTATCCGGCCCATAGGTTGTTAACCATTTCTGAAAAGCATTGGGATTGGTGACGGCAATGCTTCCGCCGGTAACCATATGAGCACCGGCCTGAAAAGCATTTTCAACATCTTCATTAGACCTGACCCCTCCGCCAAAATCAACAACAAGGCTGGTCTGCATGGCGATGCTCCTCAGTATATCAATATTCACGATATGCCGCGCCCTGGCACCATCCAGATCGACCAAATGCAGCCTTTTGATACCCACATCCTCAAACTGACGGGCTACGGAAAGGGGGTGGTCGGAATATTTGGTAACATCATCATAATTCCCCTTGCTCAGGCGAACACATGCGCCGTTAATGATATCGATGGCCGGTATTATTTCCATATTTTACAGGTTTAAAAAATTTTTTAAAATCATCTGGCCATCCTTTCCACTTTTTTCAGGATGGGCCTGAATAGCATAAAAGTTTTCCTTTTGTAATGCCGCGCTGAAAGGAACAATATATTCAGTTGTGGCAATTGTTTCCTTTCCCTTTTCGGCATAATAACTATGTACGTAATATAAGAATGTATTTTGAGGAGTGCCAGTAAACAGCCGGTTATCTGAATTTTCTATTTTATTCCACCCCATGTGCGGCACCTTATCCTTTGGCGGGAACTTTTTAACCGCAAGGTCAAAAATACCCAGACATTGGGTATCATTTTCTTCCGAATGACGGCACATCAACTGCAAACCCAGACAAACACCCAGAAAAGGCTGTTTCAGGTCAGGGATCATTTTATCAAGATCCCGATGTCTCAGATAATTCATGGCTGTCTTTGCTTCCCCCACACCCGGAAAAATTACTTTATCTGCCTTTTTCAGGACTTCGGGGTCATCGGAGACGACCGGATTTATGCCTAGCCTGTGCAGGGCATGCGTGACGGAAAGAACATTCCCTGCATTATATTTAATTATTGCAACATCCACCAGGTAAAAATACTTCTTTTTTAAATAAAGAATTGGTAATCACAACAGGTTCTGACTGGTCTTTTTAAGCTTATAATTTGTTTTTCAGATCGTAACTTTTCCTCAGTTTCTTATACAGAATGGATGCATCCTGAAAATTCAACGTTTGTTGACCATCGGAGAAAGCTTTTTCAGGGACATCATGAACTTCAATGATCACCCCATCGG